>NZ_RAVY01000063.1:0-44167 GCF_003611625.1 Corallococcus sp. CA054B | reverse complement strand
GTGGTGGCCTGGGGCGGCTCGGGGGTGGGCTCCGCCGTCTTGCAGGCGGCGCCAAGGACACAGGAGGCGGCGAAGAGGGCCAGTCGCTTCAATGCGTTCTCCAGCACGGACAAGGGGTGAGAATCCGGCGCGCATCAACCCCTGATGCGCGGGGGCATTCCAGCTTCAACTCATGCGCGTGTGACAGGGCCGCCGCCCGCTGTCCACCATCTGAAGCAATGGCGTGGCCTCCGGAAACGACGGCGCCCCACGAAACGCCCCTTCCGTGAAGAAGGGACGCTCCGGGGGCGCGCGCAGGACTCCGGGTGAAGCACTCGAGGAGCGTCAGTCCTCCTTGCCGAGGATGCCGTCCTTGAGGCCGCCGTCCACGGGGTCCTTGCCCAGCCACACGGAGAAGAGCGCGTCCGCGAAGTCCTTGCCCTCCACGTCGATGGACTGGCCGCCCGTCACCTGCACGGTGGTGCCCTTGCCCGGCACGTAGGTGAGGTTGAGCTCCTGGCCCTCCTTCACCTCCGCGGGGATGGCGGCCTTGAAGGCGTCCAGGCGCGCCTGGAGCTTGGGCATGTTCGCGCCCGCGCTCTTCTTGAAGCCGTTCTCGATGGCCTCGGTGATCTGATCCTTCTTGAGGTCGCGCTTCATGAACATGCGCACGCGCTTCACCTCGTCCGCGTTGAGCAGCGCGGTGGCGTCCTGCGTGGGGTTCTCCACGTAGAGGCCCAGCGTGTAGACCTTGAAGATGGCCTTCTTGCGCAGGCCCACGCCGTTGAGCTTCAGCTCCTTGCCGGCCACGGTGGCGGTGTCCGGGTACTTCACACCCGCGATGTCCTTGGCCATGGCGGGCGCGGCGAGGGTCAGCGACAGCAGCACGGCGGTCAGCGTCTTCTTCATGGGAAAAACCTCCGGGTGGGTTTCCTGCGCGATGTTGGACGCAAACCTACCCATGCGTCTTCACGAAAGGATCCGCGAAGGACGTCCGCGCTTTGACGTGCTGCGGCGAAGCGCCCGGAAGGCGACGTTTCCCCGCGTGGCAACTCCGGGGTCTCCAATCAAAGACAGACGCCATTCGAGACATTGTTTCAGCCGTCCCAACAGGTAGACGGGCCGGGCCGGATTAGTGGCTCATTTCCGCCTCCGCTTTTCAACAAGCCACTGAATTTACTCGACTTTCAACTCCGCCACGCCCTCCGCGAGATCGGCTCGAAGGCACGAAACAATAATTCGCGTTTTATCGACAAACATTTCAAACACTGGCTTCGGAGTTTGAAATGACCATCCGCTCTCTCCTCTCTTCCCGTTCCTCCCGTTCCATTCCCGTGGCGAACCCCGCGCCGGGCTCGGCTGTCCGGGCTCCTGTCGCCCATCGCGCGCCAGATGGCTTCGAGCCTCGCCGGCCCGTCGTTCCGCAGGCGCCCCGTCCTTCCGTGGAGGACCTGCGCGAGGCCGTGCTGCGTTCGAAGCTCAAGGACGCAGCAGGCGCGCTTCGCGACGGCAAGAAGGAGGACCTCGGCGACGCTCTCCGGCAGGCCGTGCTGCGCGAACGTCTGCGCGACGTGGGCGAGGCCCTGCGCGGGGCCTTTGCCCCTCCGGCTCCGGCCACGACGACCTACACCATCCAGCCGGGCGACACCGTGGGCGACATCGCCTGGAACCTGATGCAGCAGGGCGTGCCGGGGCCGGTGGAGGCCATCGCGAACCAGATCGTCCAGCTCAACGGCCTCAGCAACCCGGACCTGATCATCGCGGGCGAAACGCTCCAGCTTCCCGCCGCTCCGGGCTCCGCCCCAGGCACACCTGGCGCTTCCCCCGGGACGCCCTCGGGCATGCCAGGGACGGGTGGGCCCAGCGCTCCGGGAAACCCCAGCGGCCCGGCGCGGCCGGGTGAGCGCTACCCCGTTCCGTTCATCAAGCAGATGTCGTCGCAGGGCACCGAGGACGACTGGAACCAGCAGTCCAACTGCGGCCCCACCACGATGGCGATGATCCTCAAGGGCTACGGCATCGGCACGGAGATGTCCGACGGAGCGTTCATCAACCAGCTGGGCCAGGGCGTGGGCATCACGTCCGCGGGCGTGGGCTACTCGGACATCCAGCGGATGGCCGCGAACAACGGCCTCACGTCAGAGGTCAACCCGGGCACGGACGTGGGCTGGATTGAACAGCAGCTCGCGTCCGGCAACCTGGTGGCCGTCAACGGCGAGAGCAACGTCATGTTGCAGAACGAGTCTCCGCCGTTCACCTCCGGCAGCTTCAGCGGCGGACACTGGATCGCCGTCACGGGCATGACGGCCGAGGGCAACTTCATCGTGCATGATCCGTCCAGCACCGTGACGGAGCTGACGCCCGCGGAGCTCCAGCGCTTCCTCGGGGAACACCAGTACGGCGGTTACTCCGTCGCCATCCATCCGCCGGCCGGCGTGGCCCCCACCGACGCACCGGGGCAGGCGCTGGAGTCCGTGCGGCTGGCGCCGGGGGCCATGTCGCTCGCGGAGTCCGGCTTCGCGGGCCAGGGCGAGTTCCTGATGCGCATGGCGCAGAAGTACGACGTGCCCATCGACCTGGCGCTCGCGATGCTGTGGAAGGAGTCGCAGTGGGGGACCGCGGGCGCGTCCGTGGGGGCCAACAACCCGGGCAACCTCAAGTTCGTGGGCCAGGAGGGCGCCCATGAGGCCTTCACGTCCCCGGGCGCGTCCGGCAGCTTCGCGGGCTGGCCCACGCTGGAGCAGGGCATCGAGGCGTACTTCAAGCTGTTGGGGACGCACTATCGAGCCGAGCTGGACAGCGGCGACTGGACGGCGCTCGTCAACCGCTACGCGCCGCCTTCGGAGAACGACTCCGGCCTGTATGTCCAGCAAGTGAACAGCTACGCGGCCGAGGTGCGGCGCCAGCTCGGAATCGGGTAGGCCCCTTCCGGTTAGACTCCCCTGCCCCATGGAGCCGTCCGCCCCCGCCGACGCCGTCTACCTCCGGGCCCGCGCCGCGTGGCCCGGGGTGGAACTCTCGCGCGAGGACTTCCTCGCCCACCTCGCCGCGCGAACGACGGCCGCCGGTGGGGCGCCGCTTCCACACGCGGAGGACCTGTTCCTGGCGTGCGCCTGCGCACGGGGACTGCCGACCGCGCTCGCCCACTTCGAGCGCCAGCACGTTCCCGCCGCGCGTCAGGCCCTGGGCCGCCGGGGCATCGCGCCGGACGTGGTGGACGAGGCGCTGCAACGGCTGCGGGAGCGGCTGCTGCTGCACCGGCCGGACGGGCCTCCGCGCATGGCGGAGTACGACGGCCGTGGACCGCTGGAGGCGTGGGTGCGCACCGTCGCCCTGCGCCTGGCGATGACCGAGCTGCGCGAGCGCGCCGCGCGTCCGGCGGAGGCGCTGCTTCCCACGCTGCTGCCCGCGGGGGACGCGTCCTTCGCCGCGCTCAAGCACCGCCACCACGCGGACATCGAGGCGGCCATCGCCGCGGCGCTCGCATCGCTGGAGCCCCGCCAGCGCACCATCCTCCGGCTGCACCTGGTGGAGAACGTGGGCGTGGAGGACATTGGCCGCGTCCACGGAGTGAGCCGCGCCACCATGACGCGCTGGCTGAAGGACGCGCGCGACACGCTCGCGGAACGGACCCACGCCGAGCTGCGCCACCGGCTGGACGTCGACGAACCGGAACTGCACAGCCTGGCCCTGTCGCTCCTCAGCGGCCTGGACCTGAGCGTGCGTCACCTTCTGCGCTGAGCCCGCCATGACCTGCCCTGACGAAAACACCCTCCTGGCGTACTGCGCGCGCTCGCTCGGCGCCGCGGAGGCGCGCGCGGTGGAGACGCACCTGGACGCGTGCTCCACGTGCCTCGCGCTGGTGGCGGAGGCGGCACGGGGCAGCGACCCGTCCACCCTGCTGGACGTGAAGAGCCCGGAGCGTCCCGACACGGGCCGCCTCCACGTTCCGGACGCCGAGCTCCAGCGCGGCACCGTGCTGGGCCGCTATGTCGTCATCGACCGGGTGGGCTCCGGCGGCATGGGCGTGGTGCTCAGCGCGTATGATCCGCAGCTGGACCGCAAGGTGGCGCTCAAGCTGGTGCGCTCGCTCCAGGGCGACGGCGCGCGGGAGCTGGAGCAGCGGCTCCTGCGTGAGGCGCAGGCGGTGGCGCGGCTGTCCCATCCCCACGTCATCACCGTCTTCGACGTGGGCACGGTGGACGGCCGGCTCTTCATGGCCATGGAGTTCATTGAAGGCCGCACGCTGCGCCAGTGGCTGAAGGAGCAGCCACGCACGTGGCGCGAGGTGCTCGCCGCGTTCCGGCAGGCGGGCCAGGGCCTTGCGGCGGCGCACGCGGCGCAGCTCATCCACCGCGACTTCAAGCCGGACAACGTGCTGGTGGACGCACGGGATCGCGTGCGGGTGACGGACTTCGGGCTCGCGCGGCTGCCGGAGGGTTCCCCGGCCCTGCCCCCGGAGTCGCTGCCGGAGGGCGTGACGCCCACTCCCGGCCCGGTGGACCTCACCCGCACGGGCTCCATCATGGGCACGCCCGCGTACATGCCGCCCGAGCAGTGGAAGGGCGAGCCCGGCGACGCGCGAGGCGACCAGTTCAGCTTCTGCGTCGCGCTGTACGAAGCGCTCTTCGGCATCCGCCCCTTCGCGAAGGGGCAGCCTCCGGACTTCAGCCGCCTCCAGCCTCCATCGAAGGAGACCGGCGTGCCCTCGTGGGTGCGCCGCGCGGTGGTGCGCGGGTTGAGCGTGTCGCCCGCGGACCGCCATCCATCCATGGACTCGCTGCTGGAGGCACTGTCGAGGACCCCGACCCACAAGTACACCTGGTGGGCGCTGGGCTCCGGTGCACTCGCGGTGGTGGGAGCGCTCCTGCTCGTGTCGAAGGGCGCGTCAGAGCCTTGCGACGGCGCTCCCGCGCGCATGGCGGCCGTCTGGAGCAAGGCCCGGGGCGAGAGCGTGAAGCGGGCCCTGGCGGCCACGCACAGTCCGCTGGCCGCGGAGGCCGCGGACGCGGTGGTGCGCAACCTGGAGGACTACGCGCGGAGCTGGGAGGAGGGCTACGTCTGGACCTGCCAGTCCACGCGCGTGCGGCAGGAGCAACCTGAGTCCGTGCTGGCGCTGCGCATGGCGTGCCTGGATTCGCGGCTGCAATCGCTGGGCGTGTTCGCGGACGTGCTGGAGCACGCGGACGCGCCGCTCGTGGCGAAGGCGGCCGAGGCCTCGCAGAAGCTGCCGCGCGTGTCGGACTGCGCGCGCGTGGAGTCGCTCCTCGCCGTGGTGCCGCCGCCGGAGGGCCCCGGCGTAACAGCGAAGCTCGCGGACGCACGCGCGAAGCTCGCCCGCGCGCAGGTGCTGCTGGAGACGGGACGCTATGCCCAGGGGTTGGGAGATGCGCAGGCCGTGCTCACGGTGGCGCGCGAGCTGGCGTACCGGCCGCTGGAGGCGGAGGCCCTTCATGCCATGGGCTGGTTCGAGCTTCGGCTGGCGCACTACGCGGAGGCGGAGCAGCGCTGGACCGAGAGCATGCGCGCCGCGCTCGCCGGCCGGCACGACCTGCTCGCGGCCCGCTCGGAGACGGACCTCGTGTTCGTGACGGGCTACGAGCTGGAGCGCGCGGACCGGGGCCTGGAGCACGCGGCGCAGGCGCGAGCGCTGCTGGAGCGCACCGGCCCCGCGGAGGAGGTGGAGGCCCAGATTGAACACAACCTGGGCGCGGTGGCCTTCGGCGAAGGGCTGCTGCCCCAGGCACGCGAGCACTTCGAGCGAGCCGCCGCGATCCGCGAGCGCGTCCTGGGCGCGGATCATCCCGACACCGCGAAGAGCCTCACCAACGTCGCGCGGATCCGGCTGCGCCAGGACGCGCCCGGCGAGGCCCTGGCGCTCTACCAGCGCGTGCTCGACATCCAGCGCAAGCGGCTGGGCGCGCGCCATCCCGCGGTCGCGGACACGCTGGTGCTGATGGGTGAAGTGCGCCAGCACCTGGAGGGACCGGCGGCGGTCGTGCCGCTCTACACCGAGGCCCTGGAGATCCGCGGCGCCATGCTCGGGGACACGCACCTGGACACGGTGCGGCTGCACAACCAGCTGGGCCTCGTCCACGAAGCCATGGGCACCTTCACGCTCGCGCGCCAGGAACATGAGCGTGCGCTCGCGCTGAGCGTCCAGGCCTTCGGCGAGGAGCATGTCGAGTACGCCCTGTCACTCGAGTACCTCGCCCGGTTGGAGGAGGCGCAGGGCACGCTGCCGGAGGCCCTGACGCGCTACGCGAAGGTCCTGGCCCTCCAGGAGCGGCTGTCCGGCCCCCGGAGCAACGCCACCCTGCGCGTGCGCGAGGAGCGGGCCCGGGCGCTGCGCAAGGCCGGCCAGGCGCGGGAGGCCGCGGCGGAGCTGGAGCAGGTGCTCGCCGCCAGGACGGCCACGGATGGCACCGGCCACGCCATGCTCGTGTCAGGGCTGACGGAGCTGGGCCGGACCTGGCTGGACCTGAAGGAGCCCCGGAAGGCCCGCGCCGTCATCGAGCGCGCCCTGGACATCATCCGTCCCCTGGGCTGGAGCGCGGTGCGCACCGCCGAGCTCCAGTTCGAGCTCGCTCGCGCGCGGTGGGACGCGGGCGAGGACCGGACGCAGGCCCTCACGCTCGCGGATCAGGCACTGATCACCTTTCAACAAGCCGGCCCGACGTGGCGCACGCAGGCTGAAAACGTCCAGCGTTGGCAGCAGGCCCGGCGCCCTTCACCCGCTGCCGCAACTCGCTGATCCGTCCCTGGATAATGAGAAGACCTTCCCCTCTGGAGTGGCCATGAGCTTCCTCTCCCGTCTCACGCCCTTTCCCCCGCGCCCGCCCGCTCCCAAGCCCCCGGTTGGCGTCGGTGTCCGGGCGCGGCCCCCCAGCCTGTCGCCGCATGATGAACAGATGCGCCGCGATCCTTCCGGAGGAAATGGCCAGGGCCTCTCCGTGGACAACTTCGATCCGAACCGGGTGGCGATGGTCTCTTCTGGAGGATCCGCCACGGTCCGCATGGCGTCCCAACCCGCGCTCGGCATGGTGGAGCCCCGGCTGCGGGCCGCGAATGATCCGAGCGGACCGGGCCGGGGAAAAATCGTCGTGGACCTGATCGGGGTCACGGTCATGCTCTTGCTTCGGGCGCTGCTGGGACAGCTGCTCGGAAAGCCCGCTTCTCCCCCGCCTCCGCCTTCCCCTTGAGCGTCACGACGGCGGGCGGTGCGTTACACACCACCGGCCGGATGCGCACCGTCCGAAGCGCGCGCCTCGGGGAGCAGCACGAGGCCGTCCTTCGCGAAGCGCACCACCTCCGCGTGGACGTCGTGCGCGGACATGCCGGTGGCCTGGACGACGGCCTCTTCGGACAGGCCCTCCACGGCCATCTTCAGCACCAGCAGCGCGGGCGGAGTGGCCGCCATGAAGAAGGTCACCAACCGCTGCGGATGGCGCCAGAGCAGCGCCAGCTCCTCGCCTTCCGCCGGCTCGCTCTCCGCGCCCCGGGCCCGCACGAACGCGCAGAGCCGGTAGGGATTCTCCAGCACCGTGAGCGTGGGGTTGGGCGTCAGCCGCTCCACGGCGTCCGGGATGCCCTCCTCGGACGCGAACACCGCGAAGTCCGTCCACTCGAAGCGCGCGAGCGCCGGGAGGAATGGCGGCAGACCCTTCGCGGCGGCGGCATCCGAGACGAAGGGCGCGAAGCCCTCGCCCAGGCGGTTGAGCTCGTAGTGCCGCGCGGGCCGCGTGCGGGTGTAGCCGTCCACCAGCGCGTCCCACGCTTCGGGCGTCACCGCCTTGCGCGTCAGCGGGAAGAGCTTCTCCAGCGTGGAGCGCACGTGGCCGCGCACGAACTGGCCGTAGAGCGCCATGCGCTCCGGATCCACATCCCAGCCCGGGTGCGACGCGGACAGCTTCAACAGCCCCTCCGCGCCGGGCGGCCCGGCGAGGTACGCATCCATGCTGTCGAAGAAGTGCTTCAGCGACGGCTTCATCGCGCACCCTCCGCGAGCACGGCGCGCGCCTGATCCGCCTCGTCCAGCACGGCGTCCAGGGACGGGATGGCCTGGTCCCACTCAATCAACGTGGACACCGGGCCGGTGCGCTCCAGCGTGTAGCGGTACAGCGACCACACGTCGTCGCAGACGCGGTCGCCGTGCGTGTCGACGAGGACCGTCTCGCGCACGTCGTGGCCGGCCAGGTGCACCTGCACCACGCGCTCCAGGGGCAGCGCGTCCACGAAGGCGCGCGGGTCGTAGCCGTGGTTCCTCGCGTTGACCCAGACGTTGTTCACGTCCAGCAGCAGCCCGCAGTCCGCGGCCTCCACCACCTGGCGCAGGAAGTCCGCCTCCTTCAGCGTGCCGCCCGGCATGGCCGCGTAGTAGCTGGGGTTCTCCAGCAGGAAGGGGCGCTCCACGCGCGCCATGACTTCGCGCACGCGCGGCACCACGTGCTCCACCGCGGCCTCCGTGAAGGGCAGCGGCAGCAGGTCATGCAGGTGCACGCCGCCCAGGCGCGAGTAGCACAGGTGGTCGGAGAAGAAAGGCGCGTCCAGGCGCTTCACCAACGCGGCCAGCCGGGTGACGTAGTCGTCATCCAACGCGTCCGGCCCGCCGATGTTGAGGCCCACGCCGTGCGGCAGCAGCGTCCAGCGCTCGCGGCACGCGTCCAGCGCGCGCTGGGAGCGCCCCCCCAGCGTGAGGAAGTTCTCCGGGATGATCTCCACCCAGTCCAGCGCGCGCGGCGTGCGCGGCAGCGCTTCGTAGAAGTCGCGGCGCAACCCGATGCCCGCCCCCAACGGCTTCAATCCATGGCGGTCTGTGTAGCGGGGGGACGGCATGCGGCACTTCCTCCTGGGGGTGGAAACAACACGGGCGGCAGGAAGGACTCTTCCCGCCGCCCGCGAGCCTGGGAGGAGACCTGTCACGCAGGCCCTCCCAGAGGGATGACTACTTCTTGCCGCTGCAGGAGCCAGCGCCGCAGGAGCCGGCGCCACAGGAACCCTCGGCGCCCTTCTCCGGGGCGGCGGCGGGAGCAGCACCCTCGGCGGCGGGGGCCGCGCTGGCCTCGGAGGCCTCGGGGGCGCCCGGCGACGCGGCGTGCACCTTGCTGCCCTCAGACGCCTTGTTGGACGCGCAGCCGGTGGCCAGCGCGCCGAGGGACAGGGTGCCGACGACCGCCGCAAGAGCCTTGACGTTCATGTGTTGCTTCCTTTCGTACCACTTGGGGGTGTGACTACGGGGACAGCGGACTCCGACCTGAACCACGTGGAGCGTCGAACAGCGGATGCATGCGATACGCGACATCCGCGAATCGGTTACGACCCTTTTTCTTCCCCAGACCGACCCGCGCCCAAGGCCTCACGAAGCCCACTGCCCGGCGCAGCATGGAGCTTGACGCCACCTGGGTCAATTCGGACGCCCAGGTCCTCCAGCAGGGGGTTCAACTCCGAGAAGGCGGGCTTCGGCAGGTGGCGGGCGAGCAGCGCGTCGAACAGCGGCTGGCCCGCGACCGTGTCCACGGCGTCGCCGAAACTTTCGAGTGTCGCGGTGGAGCCGCGCGTGGCGAGCAGCTCCAGCACGTCCTCCAGCCATGCGCGGCCGTTCGTCACGCGGCGCAGCTCCACGTCCAGGTGCAGCGCGAAGAGCGCGCCGGTCCAGTAGATGCCCATGAAGTTCCCCTCCTCGGCGACGACCTCCTTCATGGGGCGTGAGCGCGCGGCGGCCTGGCCTCGCGCGAAGCCATTCGCCAGCTCCTGCCAGGCCTGCTGGGCCGTCTGGCGTCCGGAGCGCATACGGGCAAGCTCCGTGTAGTAGGTGGCCAGTCCCTCTGTGAGCCAGGCCTCCCGGGGCACCAGCGCCGGATGCGTGAGGTGCAGCATCTCGTGGACGGCGACCCAGTCACGGGAGAAGGACGCGGTGGTGGCGTCCTGGCCCACGAGGATGGAGATGCTGGGCGGAGCGCTCCACAGGGTCATGCCGAAGTCGCCGGGCGTGGCCTTGCCGGGCACCGGGATGACGCGCACGGTGACGCGCGGGTACGGGAACGCCTTGCGCACGGTGACCACTTCGCGCCCGGCGTGTTCGAGCCACGCGCAGAGGTCCGCGTCCGTCAGGTGCGTGAAGCGGCCCAGCACCGCGACCTCCACCACGGAGGCGCCGACGCGCGCCTCGCAGCGCCTGCCTCCAAAAGCATGGAAGCCCGCGTCGATGAGGTCCTCGCCCCGCAGGTGATAGACGCCGTCGTCGCCGGCCTTCCAGGGCAGGAGCGCGTCCGCGCCGGACACGGTGAGCTCCACGCGCAGACCCGGCGGCACGTTGGCGGGGATCAGCAGATAGGCCTTGCCTGCCACGTGCCACGCGTCCCCCTCCCCCATGCCTCCAAAGAGGTGCCGGCCGACGCGTTGACCGGATGCGGCCAGAGGGTAGCGGTAGCGGACGGTGCGCGTCCCCTTGCGGAACTGCAACGAGCCTCGGGCTCCGGGGGTGAACTCGAGCCGGTTGCCACCATCATCCGTGGTGACCATGGACTCCACCCGCCCCGGCTGCTGGAAGATGAAGTTGAGCGAGAACGGTCGCGGTTCGGACGACACCGACTGCGGGAGGAGGAGCTCCACGTCCAGGCCCGGCGTGGGGTCGTTCGTGTAGCGGAGGTTGTAGCGGAGGACCGCGGTGTCCTCCCACGGGGCCGCGACAGGCACGGAGGCACATGCACCCAGCGTGAGCGCGAGGCAGAGGAGCCCCGCGCGAACCACCATCGTCTTCATTGCGTTCACTTCGTCCCCACGGTCCGGTGTCCGCGCGCAAGGACTTCACGGCGGCCCCCATGCCGTCCAGCGCTCAGTGGGGCTTCTTCCTCGGTGCGCGAACACGGCGCGTCCGGGGCGAGTCCTTCTCCACCTCCACCGGAGCCCCCGCGACGAGCAGCGCGCGAGCCGCGTCCAGAATCTCCCCCGCCAGCGGCTGGGACGCGGTGGCCCTCGCGAGCGTCATCGCGCCGAAGCACAGCGCCACCGTGGCCAGCATCTGCTGCCGGGGCGTGGCGCCCTCGCGCGCGGGGAGGTGCGCCTGGGCCTGGCCCACCAGGTCCTCCAGCCCCTGCCCGAACGCGGCCTGCACCTCCGGCGCCGCGCGCGTCAGGTCCGACAGGAGCGACGGCATCATGCAGGTCGTATCGCCCGTGTCCCGGTTGAACTGGTCCAGGTAGCGCCGCGCGAAGCGCTCCAGGAACTCCGTGCCCCGCACCGCCTCCAGCCCCGCGAGCCAGGGCGTCCTGCGCGCCGTCATGAAGGCGCGCAGCGACTCCGCGAGCAGCGACTCCTTGGAGGCGAAGTGGGCGTAGAAGCCGCCCACCGTCAGGCCCGCGGCCCGCATCACCCGCTCCACGCTCGCACCGCTGAAGCCCTCCGCGCGGAACAGCTTCTCCGCCGCCGCGAGGATGCGCGCGTGCGTGGCCTGCTTGTGTTCAGCGGTGTAGCGCATCGTCCCTACTCCTTGCCGCCCGCGCCCGGCGGCCGGAACACCATGCACGTCGTGGTGCCGTGCGCGTAGAGCGTGCCCTTCTCGTCCACCAGCCGGCCCTGCGCCGTCGCCACGCGGCCCCCCAGGTGGATGACCTCGCCCGTGCACAACAGCTGTCCCGTGTCGTGCGCGATGCCCTTCACGTAGTTCACGTGAAGCTCCAGCGTCGTATAGCCCGCGCCCACCGGCAGCATCGTGTGGATGGCGCACCCCATGGCGGAGTCCATCAGCGTCGCGGCCAGCCCGCCGTGCACCATGCCAATGGGGTTGTAGTGGTGCTCGCCCGGCTTCACCGCGAACACCACCCGCCCCTCCGCCACCTCCACCGGCGCGAAGCCCATCAGCTCCGCGATGGGCGGCGCCGGCAACTCCCCGCGCTGGATGGCGCGCAGGTACTCCAGCCCCGACAGCTTCTTCGCCGCGGAGGCGCCCTCTCGCGGGTCCCTCCACGTCACCGTCCGCGTGCGCGGATTCCCTGCCTGCTCGCTCATCGGGGCTCCCTTGGGCTTGAACTCATGGAAGGATGGTCATAATACCATCCTGATTCAACGAACAGGGTCAAGGAGTGCGCGATGGAACAG
Organism: Corallococcus sp. CA054B; assembly: GCF_003611625.1. Lineage (NCBI taxonomy): Bacteria > Pseudomonadati > Myxococcota > Myxococcia > Myxococcales > Myxococcaceae > Corallococcus > Corallococcus sp. CA054B. The sequence continues at coordinate 32,092 of NZ_RAVY01000063.1, read as the reverse complement.
CGGCGCGTCGTGGTGACGGGAATGGGGCTCATCAGCCCTTGTGGCATCGGCGTGGAGAAGAGCTGGGACGCGCTGGTGAACGGCCGGAGCGGCGTGGCGCCCATCACCCTGTTCGACGCGAGCGCGCTGGACTGCCGCTTCGCCGGTGAGGTGAAGGGCTTCAATCCGGAGGACTACATCGAACGGCGCGAGGTGCGCCGCATGGACCGCTTCGCGCAGTTCGCGGTGGCCGCGTCGGACATGGCCCTCGAGGACTCCGGGCTGGTCATCACCGAAGAGAACGCGGAGCGCGTGGCGGCCGTCATCGGCTCCGGCATCGGCGGACTCAGCAGCCTGGAGGAGACGCACCGCAAGGCGCTGGAGAAGGGCCCGGACCGCATCAGCTCCTTCTTCATCCTCCAGATGATCATCAACATGGCGCCCGGCTACATCTCCATGCGCCACGGAATCAAGGGCCCGTCCTGGTCCACCAACTCCGCCTGCTCCACCAGCGCGCACGCCATTGGTGAAGCGATGCGCGGCATCCAGCGCGGCGAGTTCGACGTGGCGCTGGCCGGCGGCGCGGAGGCCCCCATCTCCATGCTGGGCGTGGGCGGCTTCGCCGCGATGAAGGCCCTGTCCAACCGCAACGACGCGCCCCAGGCGGCGAGCCGCCCGTTCGACAAGGACCGCGACGGCTTCGTGCTCGCGGAAGGCGCGGCCATCCTCATCCTGGAGGAGTACGAGCACGCCCGCGCCCGGGGCGCCCGCATCCTCGCGGAGCTCACGGGCTATGGCGCCAGCTCCGACGCCTACCACGTCACCTCGCCCGCACCCGGCCACGAGGGCGCCCAGCGCGCGATGAAGGCCTCCCTGAAGAACGCGCGCCTCGACCCCGCGGACATCGGCTACCTCAACGCCCACGGCACCTCGACGGACATCGGCGACCTGCTGGAGATGGAGGGCATCGCGAAGGTGTTCGGCGACGCGGCGAAGTCGCTCGCCATCTCCTCCACCAAGTCGATGACGGGCCACATGAACGGCGCGGCCGGCGCCGCCGAGGCCGTCATCAGCATCCTCGCCCTCACCCGCGGCGTGCTGCCCCCCACCATCAACCTGGAGAATCAGGATCCGCGCATCCCGCTGGACTGCGTGCCCAACACCGCCCGCGAGACGCGCGTGGACGCCGTCATGAGCAACTCCTTCGGCTTCGGCGGCACCAACGTCGCGCTCGTGTTCCAGCGGCTGCCGGAAACGCGCTGATTCTCTGTAAATAATCTGGCGCTTTTTTACTGACTTTTCCCCAGCCCCGCCGCGCCGCGTCAGTCAAGGGTTGACAACGCGGTGCGCGGGCGCCGCCGCCGCACACCGGGAGCGCCTGAAAGCCCCGTGATTACATGGGATTACGTCCCTACAAGGCCAGGGTGGAGGCAGTCAACCCTTCGCGCGTCGCCTGCGGGACAGCGCTGCGGCGTTCCAAAAACGTTGATTGCAAATCGGTAAATCGGTTTGCAGAGTGGATCCAGAGACCCGGTGTCGGAGCGCGGCTCCTGACGCGGCCCACCGGGGGTTGGAGCCATGAACAACGACAACGCTCTGAATGCGAACGTGGGGCTGAAGCTTCGCGGCCTGCGCTTGCAGCGAAACATCAAGCAGGCGGACGCCGCGAAGGACCTGGGTGTCTCGCCCGCGTACTTGAACCTCATCGAAAAGGGCAAGCGCGTGATGCCCTTCCCGCTCTTGTGGAAGGCGCTGCGCTACTTCGAACAGGACCCCGAACAGTTCATGTCCACGCTGGGCGAGGGCCGCGTGGACGAGGCCCTGGCGAAGCTCTTGGATGAACCGCTGCTCAAGAGCCTGGACATCGACTCGGAGTCGCTCCAGTCGCTGTCCGCGGAGCCGAAGCTGGCCGGCACCGTCGCCGCGCTGTTCAACCTCTACAAGAACACGCGCACGCAGCTGGAGAACGTGCTCGCGCAGCTCAACGTGGAGGAGCGCACGCGCACGCAGGGCTCCACCTCCGGTCTGGGCAACACGCCGGGCGTGCGCTTCGACTACTCGCCCTTCGACGAGGTCAGCGACTTCCTGGAGAAGCACCGCAACTACTTCCCGGAGCTGGAGGAGCAGGCGGAAGGACTGCGGCGCGACTTCCGCCTGGAGCAGCAGCTCACCAGCAGCAACCTCATCCGCATGCTGGAGGAGCGGTTCGACTTCAAGGTGCAGATTGAGCGCGCGGCCAGCGGTTCGTCCGTGGTGCGCCGGTTGGATCTGGACACGCGCACGCTCACGCTGTCACCGGACCTCACGGAGCAGCCGCTGAAGTTCCAGGTGGCCGCGTCCATTGGCCTGATGGTGATGGACCGCGAGAAGCTGGTGGAGCGCATCCTGGGCGCGGGCCGCATGCGCCACGGGGAGACGGAGCGCCTCATCAAGGTCAACCTGGCGAACTACTTCGCCGGCGCGCTGATGCTGCCCTACGGCGAGTTCTTCAAGGAGGTGCAGCGCACGCGCTACGACGTGGAGCTGCTCTCCAACATCTTCGGCACCACCTACGAGACGGTGGCCCACCGCATCTGCAACCTGTCCGACCCCAAGCGGCAGGGCCTGCCCTTCCACTTCCTGCGCGCGGACATCGCGGGGAACATCTCCAAGCGCTACAGCGGCACCGGCATCCGCTTCGCTTCCGGCGGCGGAAGCTGCGCGAAGTGGGCGGTGCACCTGGCGTTCCTCAACCCGTCCCAGATCACGCGCCAGTACTCCATCATGCCGGACGGCACGACGTACTTCTGCTTCGCGAAGGTGCAGCTGCAGCCGATTGAAGGCTCCATCGTGAAGGGCACGGCGTACTCCATCGGCCTGGGCACGCACGCGGAGAACGCGAAGTACCTGGCGTACGGCCTGCCCACCAACGACCTGCGCAAGGACGCCATCCCCAGCGGCATCTCCTGCCGCTTCTGCGAGCGCACGGACTGCAACCAGCGCGCGGCGGCCAGCTACCGCTTCGCGTTCGCCTTCGACGAGTACACGAAGAAGGACTGCTTCTTCTCCCCGCTGCTGGTCCACGAGAAGGAGAAGGCCGAGCGCAACGGAAACGCCGAGCCCGATGGCAACGGCGCTGAACACAGCGAGAAGCACGATTCGCTGGACAGGGGCGCCCGCCGCCGCAAGGTTCACGAGAACTGACATGCACCCGTCCGACAACGAACGCGCCCACATCGCCGACGCCATCCAGAAGCAGAAGAACGCGCTCGCCCCGCTGCGCATCACCGGCTCGCCCTCGGAAGTGGGCCAGGGGCTGGTGGCGCTGGCGGAGCTGTACGGGATGCTGGAGGACCACGCGGCGAGCCGCGAGCACTACGAGGAGGCCTTCGGCTTCTTCAAGACCGCGGGCAACAAGCCCGGCCAGGCGCAGGCGCTCTTCGGCCTGGGCGTGGTGAAGGCCCACTTCGAGGATCACAAGGGCGCCATCGAGCACATGGCCACCGCCGCCCTGCTCTTCAACGAGGCGCGCGACCGCGAGGGCGAGGCGCTCACCCGCGCCTGCATCGGCGAGTCCCTGCGCGCCATGGGCGAGGCCGACGGCGCCGAGGAGAAGTACCAGGAGGCGCTCATCCTCTACCGCCAGACGCGCAACAACGAGCGCATCGCGCGGCTGCTCCTGGACATTGGCGATTTGCGCATGGCCAAGGGCGAGTACGAGCCCGCCCGCAAGCGCTTCCTGGAGGCCGTGCCGCTCCTGGAGCAGGGCGAGGATCCGGAGGCGCTCGCGCTGGGGCACCTGCTGCTGGGCGAGTCCGAGGGCCTGATGGGCCACCACGACAACGCGCGGCCGCACCTGCTGCGCGCGGTGGACGTGTACGGCGAGCTGCACGACCACGTCTATGAGGCCCGCGCGCGCTGGGACCTGGGGCTGTCCTGCTACTACCTCCAGGACTACGCCGCGGCCCGAGAGCAGTTCGAGGCCGTGCTGCCCATGTACGAAGACCTCAAGCAGCACGATGAAGTGGCGAAGGTGAAGAACGTCCTCGCGCACTTCGCCGCGCGCGGCGTGTAGCCCCGCGCGCGGTCTTCACTGCGTCTGACTCCGGTTCAGGCCTGGAAGCCCGCGCCCACCGCCAGCGCGAGCAACCCGATGACACCCGCGGCGATGGCGGCGTAACGCCACTCGCCGCGCAGGCCCAGCAGCGTGCCCGCCATCGCCAGTCGCGCCACCGGCGTTACCAGCAACATGGACGCCGCGCCCTTGCGCAACAGGTCGATGGCCACGTGCACGGACTCGTCGCGCGGCAGCAACTCCAGCGCGAGCGACGTGACGAACATGCAGCCACTGGTGATGGCCCCGGTGCGCAGCATGCGGGCAATCCATCGTTCCCCGGCGGCGAGCCTCCGGGCCCCCCGGCGCTCTCGTGGGAGCTCCTCCGGCTGGGTGATGGGTTCCTGCGGGAGCTCCTCGTGGAACTCCCCATCCAACGCCACCGACGTCGCCTGCACGTTGCGACGCGGGGGTCCCGCCTCCGGCACCATCATCGACGGATGGACACCGGGTAGTTCAGGCTCCGCTTCATTCATTTCCATACGCTCGGCCACAGCCCCTCCCCTCCCTTCCACAACATCTGTCCGGCCACAATCAACAGGACCGCCGCGAAGAGCTTCTTGAGCACCGCGGTCGGGGTCCTCAGCATCAGCTTGCTGCCCACGGACGCGCCGCCCAGCACCCCTACGACCAACGGCGCCACGAGCCCGAGATTCAATTGGCCGCGCCACGCGTAGGCCGCGACGCTGGCGGCGCCGGTGACGCCCACCATCAGGTTGCTGGTGGCGCTGGCGACCTTGAAGGGCACGCGCATGCCGTAGGTCATCAGCGGCACCTTCAGCGGGCCACCGCCCACGCCCAGCAGCGCGGACAGCCCGCCCGCCACGAAGGAGCCGGAGATGCCCAGCGGGTAGTTGCCGGGCTCGTAGTTGGCCGCCGTCGCCGGCTCCTGGACGGGGCGGCGCATGAGCAGCATCTGCAGCGCGACGAAGAGCGTGAAGAGGCCGAACACCACGGCCACCATCGCCTCCGCGACGAAGGCCGCCACCAGCCCCCCGACGATGGCGCCCATCACCGTGGCCAGCTCCAGGGTGAGCCCCAGCCGCAGGTCACTCAGCTTGTTCTCCACGTAGCTGGCGGCGGCGGCGCAGGAGTTGGCCACCACGCACATCAGGCTCGCGGGGACGGCCTGCTCGAGCGGGATTCCGAATCCCAACACCAGCACCGGCACCAGGACGATGCCGCCCCCGATGCCCAGGAGCGCCCCCAACCCACCCGCCAACACACCCGCCGCCATGAGGAGCAAGACCGTCATTCCCTATCGAGGATAGGAGGCACTCCCCGCTTCGGATAGCGCCACATCCCCGAGGGCAACCTGCTCGATCGGTTGGATGCCCTGCACGCGAACACGGCACCGGGACGCGGGCCGTGTGGATCCGTTCACTAAGCGGCGGTGGCGCCCAGCGTGCCCTCTGGAAACTCCTCCAGGAAGCGCGCGCGCGTACGCGGCGTGTAGGTGCCGCGCGCCATGTAGCCGTGAAGTCTGCGAATCAGCCCGCGCGTCACTTCCAGCGCGGCGTCCAGCTCCACCGCGAAGTCAAAGTGATCATTGCGGTACAGCTCCTGGAAGGAGAGCTGCGAGTACGCCGGGAGGGCCCGGATGCGGCCGAGCGGACTGGAGAGGAAGAGCCCGGAGACGTAGAGCCCGCGCACCCAGCCATCCAGCTCCGCCTTGGTGGGCGCCTGTCCCACGCGGTCCTGCGACGCCAGGCGCACCAGCTCGTAGATGCCCCGGCCAATGCCGCGCAGCGGGATGCCGGAGCTCTTCACCACCTGGAACTTCTCGCGGATGCGGGCGGTGCCCACGCCATCAGTGCCGTCCTGCTGGCGCAGGAAGAAGAGCGTCTGGGCCCACTCCACCTGACGCCGTGCGTCCCAGGCCCGCTCGCCCTTGCGGCGGTGGCGCAGCACCAGCTGGTCCACCAGCGGGTGGAGGCGCCGGTCCAGGCTCAGGTGCATGAAATACCCCGCGAGGATGGCCAGGCCCGCCTCCGTGCCCACGAGGGCGCCGGTGGCGACGAGCTCCGCCATCTTCAGGCCCAGGCCCACCGGGGCGCGCTCGTGGTACAGCCGCGCGAAGTGGGGCCAGCCGGCCTCGGGCTGCATCATCACGCCCAGGCCCCCGCGCACGCCGGCGCACAGCGGCAGGTCCGGCAGCGCCGCGCCAAAGCGCGCGTACGGCAGGTCCTCGGACAAGGCGCGCACCCAGTCGGCGGGGAGGCCGTCCGGATGGGCGGCCAACCGTTCGATGGCCGTCAGATGCAGCAACAGGGTGGGCATTGGGAGTGCACAGCTATCCAGCGCGCCGGGGCATTGCAATGCCCGAGTGGCAACCAGCGCTTTGCGAGCAACACGCGGCGCGTCTACAGTCGCGCCCCTCGGATCACCCCCTCCCTCTGTCCAGGAGTCCAAGTCGCCATGCAATTCAGTCTCGTCTCCGGTGAAGCCGCGCCGGTGAGCGGTGAGCTGCTCGTCATCCCCCTCTTCGAGGGCGAGCTGGGTGATTCCGCCCCCGCGCCGCTGACGGCCGCGGATTCCGCGCTGGACGGCAAGCTGCGCGCCGCCGCCACCCAGGAGGGCTTCAAGGGCAAGGTGGACCAGTCCTTCCTGGTGCACACCCTGGGGAAGCTGGGCGCGGACCGCGTCCTCTTGCTGGGCCTGGGCAACCGCGCGCGCTTCCAGCCGGAGGTGCTGCGGCTGGCCGCGGGCCGCGCGGCGAAGACGGCGCAGCGGCTGAAGGCGACCGCCATCGGCTTCCGCGTGCCCGCCACGGACGACGCGGCGCTGGCCGTGCGCGCGGTGGTGGAGGGCCTGGAGCTGGGCGTCTACCGCTTCGACAAGTACAAGTCCGCCGCGCGCGAGGACAAGGGCAGCCCCAAGCTGACCCGCGCCACGCTGTCGCTGCCGGAGGGCACGGAGAAGTCGCGCGCGCTGGACGACGCGCTGACCCTGGGCCTGAAGCTGGCGGAGGCCGTCAACTGGGCGCGCGACCTGGTCAACGAGCCCCCCAACGTGGTGACGCCCACGAAGCTGGCGCAGGCCGCGCAGCAGGCCGCCAAGGAGGGCGGGCTCACCGCGGAGATTGGCGGGCGCAAGGAGATTGAGCGCCTGAACATGGGCATGTTCCTGGGCGTCACCGCCGGCAGCGTGCAGGAGCCGCGGCTCATCCACCTCATCTACACGCCGAAGAACGCGAAGGACGCGAAGCGCGCCCCGCTGGCGCTGGTGGGCAAGGCCATCACGTTCGACTCGGGCGGCCTGTCGCTCAAGCCCACCGAGGGCATGGTGGAGATGAAGACGGACATGGCCGGGTCCGCCGCGGTGCTGGCCGCGATGAAGGTCATCGGCTCCGTGGTGAAGCCGCCCTTCCCCGTGCACGCCTTCATCGGCGCGTGCGAGAACATGCCGTCCGGCACGGCGTACAAGCCCGGTGACATCCTCACCGCGCGCTCCGGCAAGACGGTGGAGATCACCAACACGGACGCGGAGGGCCGCCTCGTCCTGGGTGACATGCTCACCTGGGCCGGCGAGCACGAGCCGTCCGCCATCATCGACCTGGCGACGCTCACGGGCGCGTGCATGGTGGCGCTGGGCAGCTACATCGTGGGCGCCTTCGGCGACGACGACGACGCGGTGAACAGCGTGCTCGCCGCCGCGCGCGCCGCGGGCGAGGAGATGTGGCGCCTGCCCGTCAGCGACCTGCAGAAGGACGCGCTGCGCTCCGAAGTGGCGGACATGAAGAACTCCGGCGAGCGCTGGGGCGGCGCCATCAACGCGGCCCTCTTCCTCAAGGAGTTCGTGGGCGACACGCCCTGGGTGCACCTGGATATCGCCGGTCCGTCCAACAGCCCCAAGGAGCGCGGCTACCTCAACAAGGGCGGCACGGGCGTGGGCGCCCGCACGCTGGTGGAGCTGGTGCGCCGCAAGGCCGCGGAAGTGGCCTCGCAGCCGGAGCCCACCAAGGCCGAGGCTCCCTCGAAGGCCCCGAAGGCCGCCAAGGCCCCGAAGGCCGCCAAGGGCAAGCCGGCCCGCGCGTAGTCCCCGTGGAAGCTCCGGGCCCCGCGTGGGGCCTCGGGGCCCGGTTGCCCGCGCCGGCTAGCGCGGGTCGCCGGGCTCCTTCTCAGGCGCGCGGGGTGCCCGCACGGCCACGCTCGGCTCCGGGAGCGGACGGACGCCCGCCATCAGGGCGTCCACGCTCTCCGTGATGCCGGCGGTGGCCTCCGTGGGCCAGGTGGCCAGCATCATCAGCACGCGGCCGGAGTTGCCCTCGCGCACGGCCACCTTGCCGCGCACGCCCTCCCCCACCTGGAAGTCGAACCCCACCGCGTTGTCCGACAGCGCGATGGGCTGCGGATCCGTGGTGGTGAAGCCCGGCTGCTGGCGCAGCCCCTGCGTCAGCCGCTCCGCGAACTGCACGGGCGTGGCCACGCCGGGCGCCACCTGCAGCACCACCTGCGCGCCCGTCACGCGGTGGCGCAGGATGACGGGAATCGCCAGCCCCTCCGGGGTGCGCTCGTTCGTCTCATCCAGCTGCCACTCCGCCGTGGGCCGGATGATTTCGAAGCCCAGGTCCTCGTCCACGTAGCGCCGCGTGGTGGACGCGATGGCGGCCTCATCCGACGCCATTCCGGAACCGCCCGTGCCGGGCTCCGCCTTCGTCACCGCCGTCCGGGACGCGCCACACGCCGTGCTCAGCAGAAGCACACCCCACCCCAACATCCGCATCGCGCCCATGTCGCTCGTCCCCCGCAAGCCACCAGCCGTGGGGAGGAACGTGGACACCCACCTCCGGGCCCGCCAGGGGCACACGGGGGCGGTGTGCGCTGTCAGACGGTGGAAACTTCCCGGAGGTGCGCGGCCCTACGACAGGCCGCCCTGGAGGGTGCGGTAGGTGTTGGCCAGCCGCTCGGCCACGTCCGCCGGCAGCACGTTGCGCGCGGAGAACAGCGCGTAGGACACGAACGCGTCCAGCGCCTCCAGCGCCATGGCCCGGCCCACGGCCTCGCCGCCGCTGGTGGACACGTTGGCGCGCAGCCGGGCCACGTCCACCCGCCCGTCCGGCCCCAGCGTGACGCCGTGGTAGGCCTCCTCCAGGCCCGGCGGGGGCGACTCCACGAAGCCGCGCAGCAGGTCCACATCGCGGCCCGCCTCGCGCAGCGCGCGGTGCACCAGTGACAGCAGGAGGTTGTAGCGCTCCTCCGCGGACAGCAGCTCCCAGGCCATGCCCTCCACCGCGGGGCCCGGGGCCGGAGCCGGCTCCGCGGCCTGGACGGCCAGGTGGCCGCCGCGCACCGCCTCCTCCACGCCGCTGAAGAAGGCGTACTGGCTGCCCGCGTAGGCGGCCCGGAGCGCGCCCAGCGTCGTGCCCTCGCCCAGCTTCGCGAACAGGGCCTCCTCGCCGGGCAGCGCGCCCTGGGGGCCGGGCGTCACGCGCATGTCATCCGGGAAGCGGCGGCGCAGGCGGCCCGTCTCCTCCGCGCGCTTGATGCCGGTGAGCACCAGGTCGCGCGTGCGCTCCGGCAGCTTCACCGCGTCCACTGCGGGGGACTTCGCCTCCAGGAAGAGGAAGCTGCCCTCCACCATCTCGAAGAGGTTGAGCACCACCTCGCGCACCACGAACGTCATGGCGCTGTAGAGGCTGGCCTCGGAGACGATGCCCTGCGACGTGAGCACCTGGCCGATGCGGCGCGCGGGCGTCACCTGCGCCAGCGCCTGGGTGAGCCGTGCTTCCGTCAGGAGCCCCAGCCGCACCATCACCGCGCCCAGGCGCTCCCAGCGCTCGCTGGAGGTGGCGAACACCACCTGCCCGTCGCGGAAGGCCACCGTGCGGCGCACGCTGCCGTGCTGCACGACGAGCTGGCCGGTGCGGATGCCCGAGAGAATCTGGGCGAATACCTCCTCGACCGAGAGCGTCCCCAGGCTGCCGGCGAAGAAGCCGGCGGTGCCGTGGGACTCCGGGAGGAGCACCAGCCCCTCCGGCGCCAGGAAGTGCGCCGAAAGGGGCCGGGTGGGAGAGACGACAGCGGCGAGCGGCCGCTCCAGTTCGAGCGAAGCCGCCTCACCGCTCACGCGGGGCGTGGCCCTGGGTTTGGACGCCACCGCATCCCTCCCTGCAGGTACTGCCGGACTACTTCGCGCCCTTCAGCTCCGCGTCGATGACGCTCTTGAACTCGTCCAGGGGCTGCGCGCCCGACAGCATGATGCCGTTGATGAAGAACGCCGGCGTGCCGCTGACGCCCACCTTGGCGCCGTCCGCCATGTCCGCCTTCACCTGCGCGGCCGTCGCGCCGGAGTCGAGGCAGGTGTTGAACTTGGCCGTGTCCAGCTTCAGCTCGCCCGCGTACTTCTTCAGGTCATCCACGCCCAGCGCCTTCTGGTTGGCGAAGAGCTTGTCGTGCATCTCCCAGAACTTGCCCTGCTCGTTGGCGCACAGCGAGGCCTCGGCGGCCTTCTGCGCATTCTTGTGGAAGTCCAGGGGGAACTGGCGGAACACCAGACGCACCTTGTCGCCGTAGAGCTTCGTCACCTCGTCCACCGTGCCGATGGCGCGGCTGCAGAACGGGCACTCGAAGTCGCTGAACTCCACGATGGTGACCGGCGCGCCCTCCGGGCCCTTCGCCGGACCGGTGGCGGCCACCTGCTTGCGCTCGGCGGGCGGGCGCGGGGGCTCGGGCAGCTCGTACTTCACGTTGGCGCCCTGGCGGAGCGAGTCGAAGAACTTCTGGGCCTGCTCCTGCTTCTGCTGGCCGGACAGGAAGTCCACGATCTGCGGCTTCATCTGCTCGTAGGTCGCGCCCGGGGGCAGCTGACCCTTGGCGCCCTCGAACACTTCCTTGATCTTCTCTTCCGGCGGCGCGGGGATCTTGTCGTCGATCTCCGCCTTGAGCAGCTGGTCCTCGGTGATGCCGCGCTTGGTGGCCTCGGCCTTCACCAGGCGCTCCGTGACGAGCCCTTCCAGGCCGCGCTTGCGCAGCTGGAACTTCTGCTTGTCCAGGTTCGCCAGCGGCTCCTTGATGCGCTCGTTCAGCTCACCGAAGGTGACCTTCTCGTTGTTGCCGAAGGTGGCCACCACGGTGTCCGGCGCCGGCTCGGCGGCATTGCCAGCCTGGGCCTGCGCGGCGGGCGCCTGGGCATTGGCCGGCGCCTTCTCCTTGTTGCAGCCGGCGGTGAGGGATGCCGCGAGGAGGGCGGCCAGGGCGATGCGAGTAGAGCGCATGGACATGCCCGCCGACTTAATAGAGGTCCCCGGGACTGGCAAGGAATTGCCAGTCTGGCGTTCAGGCGACCAGGGGCTCCAGCTCCAACGCGCCAGTAAGGCTTGCACGGCCCGGCTCACGCCCTTCCACGTCCCGGCGGCGCGCGGTGACGATGTCGAAGCTGGAGGGGTCCGCCAACACCTTGCGCACGAGCTTGTGATTGAGCGCGTGGCCCGTCTTGAACGCCGTCATGTGGCCAATGACAGGCCGGCCAAAGAGCGACACGTCACCAATGGCGTCCAGGATCTTGTGGCGCACGAACTCGTCCGGGAAGCGCAGGCCGTCCGGGTTGAGGATGGCGGCCTCGTCCACGACGACCGCGTTCTCCAGCGAGCCACCGCGCGCCAGGCCCAGCGTCTTGAGCTTCTCCACGTCGCGCAGGAAGCCGAACGTGCGGGCGCGCGAGATTTCACGCGAGAAGCCCCGGTCGTTCACGTCCACGTCGAAGGACTGGCCCTGGATGACGGGGTGCTCGAAGTCGATGGTGCAGCTGATGCGGAAGCGCCGGGCGGGGGTGAGCGACGCCTGCTTGTCGCCGTCCGTCACCGCCACGCTCTTCTTGATGACCAGGTACTCGCGCGGCGCGTCCAGCTCGTGCGACCCGGCCTCCATGATGGCGTGCGTGAAGGGCGCGGCGCTGCCGTCCATGATGGGCACTTCCGGCCCGTCCAGCTCCGCGCGCACGTTGTCGATGCCCAGCGCCGCCAGCGCGGACATCAGGTGCTCCACCGTGCCCACCTTCACGCCGTCCCGGCCCAGGGTGGTGGCCAGCGACGTGTCCACCACGTACTCCGCCAGCGCGGGGATGCTCACCGGGCGCGCCAGGTCCGTGCGGACGAAGACGATGCCATGCCCCGCAGGCGCGGGCTTCAGGGTCAGCGTCACGGGCAACCCGGAGTGGAGCCCCACGCCGCGGCAGATGGCCGGCTGGGAGAGGGTGCGCTGGAAGTCGTTGAACTGGAGCATGTCGGTGTCGCCTCTAGGGACTGCTTCGTACTGACATACGCGGGGTATGGCCCCGTCAGGCCGTTCCACGGCGGTCTGACGCGCTGCACACAGGAGCAATCAACATGCCACGCGGCCGTGACACAAGAATTGCCTGATGAGGGGGCCCCACCCTTCCCAACCCCCTGGAACTGCTGGAGCGCTGGATGCCGGGACGGGAGCTGGCCTGGGGCGGGGTCCGGACACCCCTCTTGGGAAACCCACCACTGCTCCTCCCACCGTGACAGCGATGTCCGGAATTCATCCTTCGAACTCCGGGGCCCCCGAATGGTTTCGCGCCAACCGGGAGTGCGTGTCACCCACGTGACAGCGGCGCGTCTCTATCGCAGGCGAGTGCCTGGAAGCAAACGCACATCCCGGACATACCGGGAGTCCGGGGCTTGACGAGAATCATGACTGGGAGGGTGGGTCAGCGAGCAGGCGGCAGGAAGCGGTCGCGCAGGGCTTCCGCGTCCGGCCTGTCGAAGCCGCGGCCCTGGAGGAGGGAGCGGCGGCTGACGGCGTGGAAGGTGGTCTCCAGCGTCTGCGAGAAACGCCGGAGGTCCTCCGCCAGGCGGCTGCGGATGCCGGGGCCTTCCGGGGGCCAGGGCAGCTCCACCAGCAGCGAGGTGAAGCGGTCGAAGGCGTCGTAGTCCGCGTAGCGCAGCAGCTGGTAGCCGCCGTCGTGGAAGTAGTCGAGGAACGACTTGAGGGCCTCCAGCACGCGCTCGGCGGCGGGCACGTCCTCCGAGCGCAGGTGGCTTTCGGCGGCGCGGCACAGCTGGGCGTAGACCCACAGGTCCTTGCGCAGGCGCAGCGCGGCGTCCTGGGCGCTGGTGAGGTGGCCGAAGGCTTCGTCCCCCAGCGAGCCGTTGGGGGCGAGCGCGTCCACCAGCGCGACGATCTGCTGACGCAGGAGCGTGGTGAAGGCCTCCGCGGCGCGCAGGGGGGCGGCGGGGTCGCGGTCCAGGTCCACCAGCACCTCGCGGGAGATGCGGTCCGTCTCGCGGGCCAGGTCGCGCGCGGCGCGCAGCGTGGCGGCCTGCAGGTGCTTGGGGCCGGCCTTGGGGGACAGCTCCGTGTGCAGGTAGCTGGCGACGGCGGAGACTTCACCGCGCACCAGGGACAGGAGCACGCGCACGCGGCGCGGCACGGGCGGCTGGGACTCCGGATCCACGTGCGTCAGGTAGTGCAGCACGCGGAAGAGGCCCAGGAACGCGGTGGTGAAGAGGGGCCGCGTGTCCGCGGGCAGCGTGCCCAGGACATCCAGCAGGCGCACGGAGCGCAGCCGGTCGTACTCGACGCGGAACTCCAGCGGGCGGAAGGGGCGGAAGTAGCGGTTGAGGACGATCTCCCGCAGCGTCAGCTTGCCCACGTCCTGGAACAGCGACAGGCCGATGAGCGGCAGCTGGAGCAGGTTGTCGAGCAGGTTCTTCAGCGCGTCGAACGCCTCGCGCACGACGAAGAGGCTCTCCGGCGGGGTCTCCTGGTCCAGCTCTTCTTCAATCAAGAGCCGGCGCACGCGGTCGTCCGCGAGCTGGGTCTCCACGTACTTGCGGAAGACCATCTTCGGGTCGCTGTCCGGGTCCTGCAGGTGCCGGGCGACGCGCACGGCGCGCTCCATGGCGTCGCGCACGTCCACCAGCTCCTCGTGGAAGTCGCGCGTGACGAGCGGCCGGGCGCGGGCGTCCACCACGGAGTTGTGGAGGTTCAGGTAGCGCTCCACGGCGCGCAGCCACATCTCGAACTCGAAGAGCAGCTCCTCGCGGCCCTCCACCGGGACGCCGCGGAGCCAACGCTCGCGCTCGGCGAGGAAGCCCGCGCGCGTGGCCTGCGAGGCGCGCATCAGGTCGCCGTAGTAGTCGCGGGGACTGGGGAGGACCGTGGGCACGGCGGGCGCGGAGGCTTGGCTCATGGCGGAAGTGGGTGCGGGCTAGAAGAGCGCCCCTTGCGGGGAGCTGGGGGGCGGCGTCTTCTTGAAGTACTGGTAGGTGCGCAGCGTGGCGGTGCGGCCCCGGGGCGTGCGCATGAGGAAGCCCTCCTGCATGAGGAAGGGCTCGTAGACGTCCTCGATGGTGTCGCGCTGCTCGCCCACGCTCGCGGCGATGGTCTCCACGCCCACCGGGCCGCCGCCGAACTTCTCCAGGATGGTCAGGAGGATCTTGCGGTCCATCGCGTCCAGGCCGCTGGCGTCCACGCCCAGGCGGCTCAGCGAGTCGTGCGCCAGGTCGTAGGTGATGCGGCCGTTGCCCTCCACCTGGGCGAAGTCGCGCAGGCGGCGCAGCAGCCGGTTGGCGATGCGGGGCGTGCCGCGCGAGCGGGTGGAGACTTCGCGGCTGGCGGCGCGGTCCATGGGCACGCCGAGGATGCGCGCGGAGCGGTCCAGGATCTGCTCCAGGAACTTCGGCTCGTAGTACTCCAGGCGATCCTGGATCTGGAAGCGGTCGCGCAGGGGGGACGTGAGCAGGCCCGTGCGCGTGGTGGCGCCCACCAGCGTGAAGGGCGGCAGATCGATCTTCATCGCGCGGGCGGCGGGCCCGGTGTCGATGGTGATGTCCAGCCGGAAGTCCTCCATCGCCGGGTAGAGGTATTCCTCCACGGCGGCGTTGAGGCGGTGGATCTCGTCGATGAAGAGGATGTCCCGCTCGTTGAGGTTGGTGAGCAGACCCGCCAGGTCACCCTTCTTCTCCAGCGCGGGGCCGCTGGTGACGTGGATGCCCACGCCCAGCTCGTTCGCGATGATGTGCGCGAGCGACGTCTTGCCCAGGCCCGGGGGGCCGGAGAACAGACAGTGGTCCAGCGCGTCACCCCGGCTCCTGGCCGCGGCCACGTACACCTTCAGCTTTTCGACGACCGCCCCCTGCCCCACGTACTCGTCGAAGGTGCGTGGGCGCAGGGAGGCCTCCAGCCGGATGTCTTCCGGCTGAACATCTCCCGAGAGGGTGTCGTCGGACTTCCTCGCCATCGCCATTCCGACCCTATACAGCGAAGGGGGCGCGTGTCGCTGCCCTTCTGGCGGCGCTAGACTCGGAGTGGCACGCCGACCGGCCAGCCAGGGGGCACGTCCCCCTGCCCGAAGGGAGTCGCGTCATGATTTCCGCTTCTGCCCCGTTCCGTCCCCTGCCCCTCCTGCCCGAGGCCCGCGCCGAGCGTTCGCCCGGCCCCCGTCTCCAGAAGCTGCGCCGCGCCGCGCAGGAGGCCCGCGAAGCCTTCGTCCGGGAGGGTCCGGTGGCGGCGGTGGCCACCTGCGACCTCATCACGTTCCCCTACCCCACGCTGTTCGCCTTCAGCGGGGCGGCGCTGTCACCGGCGCCCTACGTGATGATGACCAACCGCATGCAGGTGGTGCAGTTCGCGGAAGGAGGCACCGGCCAGCGGCGCACGCTGCTCTTCAACCCCACCGACTACGAGCGGGGCCACGCGGCGCCCTTCTACCGCGCGCTGCGCGAGCGCTACGGCGCGTTCCTCTCCGACAAGGTGATGTCCACCCGTCACGGCACGGTGCAGGGCTACCTGGAGCAGCTGGGGCTGACGCCGTCGGACGTGGACTACCTGGCCTTCGACCACCTGCACATCCAGGACCTGCGCGGCTGGCTGGGCGGTGGCGGCGCCCCGCCTGTCTTCCCCCGGGCGAAGCTGCTGGTGCAGCGCGCGGAGTGGACCATGGTGAAGCACCTGCACCCCATGCAGCACGTGTGGTTCGTGCCCGGCGGCGCGGACATCCCGGACGAGCGCGTGGTGCTCCTGGACGGCGACACGTGGCTGGGCCAGGGCGCGGCGCTGCTCAGCACGCCCGGCCACACGCAGGGGAACATGTCCCTGGCGGTGGCCACCGCGAACGAAGTCTTCGTGGTGAGCGAGAACGGCGTGAGCACGGAGAGCTACACCCCGCTCCTGTCGCGCATCCCCGGCGTGCGCCGCTTCGCGGAGCAGATGGGCTGGGAGGTGGTGCTCAACGGCAACACGCGCGAGGACTCGCTGGAGCAGTACGCGTCCATGGTGGTGGAGAAGCTCTTCGCGGGCCCGTCCGCGCATGACGCGTCGTTCGTGAACTTCCACCCGTCCTCGCTGCTCACCGCGCACCTCTTGGCTCCGGGCCTGGGGCCCACCGTGGTGCTGCCCGCGCCGAACACGGGCGGGCTGCACCCCACGCCCGCGCTGCGGCGCGCGGCGTAATCCTCAGGGCTCCAGGCGGGCGCAGCGGGCCGCGGGGAGGAAGGGCAGCGCCCAGGGTTCCTCCCCCTGCCCCGGCTCCGTGGCGATGAAGAAGACGGAGCCCCCCGCGCGCACGAACCCGCGGGGGTTCGCGTCCAGCCCCGCGGGCGCGATGTCGCGCATCGGGTCCACGCGGCCCGGTTCGCCGTTGGAGTACCAGCCCTCGCGGCCCCGGCCGGCCGTCGTCGCGGAGAAGAAGAGCCACCCGTCCACCACCGCGAAGGCCGTGGGGGTGCTGCCCGCGGGGCCCGGCTCCACGTCCTGCACCAGCACCGTGCCCTGCGCCGTGCCGTTGGAGCTCCACAGCTCGCGGCCGTGCACGCCGTCATCCGCCGCGAAGTACAGCCGCCCGTCCAGCACCGTCAGCCCGGAGGGCAGCGAGCCGTGGGGCCCCGGCCGCACGTCCTTCACCATGCGGGTGCCCAGCAGCGTGCCGTCGCTCCTCCACAGCTCGCCGCCGTGGAACAGGTCCCCGGGCTCGCCGAAGAAGCCCTCCGCGCCGGCCATGAAGTACACGGCGTTGCCCAGCGGCGTGAGCTCCGACGGGTAGTCCCCCGCGAAGTGCCTGAGCGGGAAGGTGAAGAGGGGCTGGCCCCGCGTCACCCAGAGGTCCGCCTCGCCAAAGCCCAGGTCCACGAGGAAGAAGAGGCGGTCCTTCCCCGCTGGCGTCAGCGAGAAGACGACGGACTGCTCCGGGCCACGGAAGAGCGCCCGCGAGGTGCCGGTGCTCCCCTCCACCACCCACAGCGTCACCGCGTTGCCGTACGCCACCAGCGCCAGCTTCCCGTTCCACTCCGTCAGGTCGTCCAGGAAGAGCGAGTTCGGCCCGGGCGCGAACTCCTGCGTGAGCTGCGTGCCCTTCGCCGTGCCGTCCGTGCTCCACAGCTCACGGCCGCGCACGCCGTCATCCGCGGTGAAGTACAGCCGGCTGCCCACCACCGTCAGCCCGTCCGGCACGCTGCCCCGCGCCCCGCGCCGGATGTCCGCCACCAGCACCGTGCCCTTCGCGGTGCCGTCCGACACCCACAGCTCCGGCCCATGCACGCCGTCGTCCGCGACGAAGAACAGCCGCCCGCCCATCCGCGTGAGGAAGCGCGGCGTGCTGCCGTACGCGCCGGGCCGCACGTCCTTCACCCGGCGCGCTTCCGTGGCGCTCCCGTCCGTCACCCACAGCTCGAGCCCGGACACGCCGTCATTCGCGGCGAAGAAGACCTGCCCGCCCACCTCCACCAGCGTCTCCGGCGCCGAGCCCTCCGCGCCGCGCCGGACGTCCCCCACGGACCGCGCCGACGGGCCACACGGCTGCGGGCCTCCGGAGGCCGCCGAGTCCAGCGCCGCCGACACCTCATCCACCGCCGACACGTCCTCGCCTTCGGCCGCGCCGCACCCCACTCCGATGACGCCGGAGAGCAGCAGCACGACGACCGGAACACCACGCCACGCCGCCATGACACACGCCTCCTGGGCGCGGCGCAGCCCTTTCGGGACCACCGCACCTGCGCTGGAAATTGATGTTTGCAGCGTAATGAGCCAGCTCATGGCCGGCCAGGATTGCTCAGGGGTGTCAGCCCGTGAGCGGCGTGGATCCCCAGCTGATGGCAGGCGAACCAACGGCGCGTTCGCCGTGCGACGACAGCGGATTCCTACAGGAAAAAGAGTTGCGCGTAATTTCCAAGGATTTCCCGCCCCAGGAAGCACCGCGTCTCGCCCTGGGGGGCGGAGCGGTGTCTGGAAGTCACGGGCTGGAGCGCAGGGACTTGAGGGCTTCGCGGAAGAGCGCCTGGAAGGAGGCGTCCGGGCCCAGCTGCGCGATGACGACGTCCGCGGCCTTCTCCGCCTGGGGCTGCTTGTAGCCCAGGTTGAGCAGCGCGGAGACGAGGTCCGCCTTGTTGCCGGAGGTGACGGGCGCGCGCGGGGTGGTGCCCTTCGCGATGCCCTCCGAGTGGAGGTTGCGCACCTTCTCCTTGAGCTCCAGCACGAGCCGCTCCGCGGTCTTCTTGCCCACGCCGTGGATCTTCGCGAGCCGGCTCGTCTCACCGCGCGACAGCGCCGCGATGAGCTCACCCACCTCCATGCCGGACATCACGCCCAGGGCCATGCGCGGACCGACGCGGGACACGGTGTTGAGCAGTTGGAAGAGCTCCTCCTCCGCCGGGGAGAGGAAGCCGAAGAGCTCGAAGGCGTCCTCGCGCACCACGGTGCGGATGCGCAGGTCCACCGGCTGGCCGTCCGCGGGCAGCTTGCCCAGCGAGACGGTGGACAGGTTCACGCGGTAGCCCACGCCGTTCACGTCCACGACGGCGTCTTCAGGGCCCTTCTCCAACACGTTGCCACGCAGCCGGGCGATCATCGGCGGGTCTCCGGGCGCTGGTAGGCGGACGACAGGCGGTCCGCGAGCACCGACGCGGCCCCCTTGCGCTTGCCGTTGCCGGGAGCGCTGGCGCGGGGCATGCCCACGCGGAACTGGTTGAGGTGGCACAGCGCGACGGCGAGCGCGTCACTGGCGTCCGCGCGCTCCAGCGTCGCTTCATCCACGCCGAGCAGCGTGCGCACCATGCGCGCCACGGCGTCCTTGCCGCCCGCGCCGCTCGCGCCCACGGACTTCTTCACGCTGGCGGGGGCGTACTCGTGCACGGGCAGGCCCGCCTGCGCCGCGGCGAGCAGCGCCACGCCGCGCGCGTGGCCCAGCACCAGGGCGCTCCGGGCGTTGCGGAAGGTGAAGAGGCCTTCCACGGCCACGGCCTCCGGCTGGTAGCGCCCGAGCGCGGCGCTCAGGGCGGCGTGCAGGTCCTTCAGGCGTTCAGCCAGGGGCGCGGTCTCCACCACCTTGATGACGCCATGGCCCAGGTGCACGAGCTTGCCCTTCTTCTCCTCCACCACCCCGAAGCCCATGAAGCGGCTGCCAGGGTCCACGCCGAGTACCCGCACCGGCCCGTTCCTTTCCCACGCGCCCCTTGCGGGGGCTTTACGTGGACAGCGACTCCATCAGGGACTCGTCGATTTCGAAGTTGGCGTGCACGTGCTGCACGTCGTCGTTGTCGTCGAGCGCGTCCATCAGCTTCAACAAGCGCTTCGCGTTGTCGCCTTCCACCTTCACGGTGTTCTGCGGCACGAAGGTCCACTTCTGCTCGCCCAGGGGAAGGCCCGCGGCCTCCAGCTTCGCGCCCACCGCGTGCAGGTCCGCGGGAGCGGTGCGCACCTCGAAGCCGTCCGGCCCCTGGTCCACGACGTCCTCGGCGCCCGCGTCCAGGGCCTGCTCCATCACCTGGTCCTCGGTGGGGCCGGGCTTCACGGTGATGACGCCCTTCCTGTGGAACATCCAGCCCACGGCGCCCTCCGCGCCCATGTTCCCGCCGTAGTTGCTCAGGAGGTTGCGCACGTCGCTGGCGGAGCGGTTCCGGTTGTCCGTGAGGCACTCGATGATGAGCGCGACGCCGCCGGGGCCGTAGCCCTCGTACGTCACCTCTTCGTAGGACTCGCCAGCCAGCTCGCCCGTGCCCTTCTTGATGGCGCGCTCGATGGTGTCGCGCGGGATGTTCGACTCGCGCGCCTGGGCCACGGCCACGCGCAGGCGGGCGTTGCTGGCCGGGTCACCGCCGCCCAGGCGCGCGGCGACGGTCATCTCTTTGATGGCCTTGGAGTAGAGCTTGCCCTTGGCCACGCCCAGGACGGCATTCCGGCGTTTGAGTTTCGACCAGCGGTTGTGACCGGACATGGCGGAGGCTTCGGCGTGGGGTGGACGGGCGTTCAGCCCGTGGCGTTCCCGGCCTTGTGCCCCGAGCAGGCCGCCCGAGTCAAACCCTCACGACGCGTCCGGCCCGGGCTCCGCCCCGGATTCGGGAGCCAGGACGGGCTCGAAGAGGCGGGGCGGCCCCGCGGACTCCCGGGCGCGCTCGCGCTCCTCCACCAGGATGGCGGGCACCAGCACGCCCAGCATGAACAGGCGGGTCGCCGCCTCGTAGGCCAGGGCCTCCGGGAAGCGGCACTCCAGGAGCATCGCGCGCACGGTGCGCCGCCCGTCGAACAGGCGCACCACCTGCTCCACGTCCTCCGGCAGCGAGGGCAGCTCCTGCGAGAGCCGGTTGAAGTCCACCGTGAGCCGCGCCGCCAGGGGCAGGCCCTTGACGCGCAGCTGTTCGAAGCGCTCCAGGCCGGGCACCACCTGCTCGCACAGGAACGCGCGGTCCATGGAGAAGCTGCCCCGCTGCAACTCCGGGCCGAACGTCACCGTGTACGCGCCCGCGCCGAAGCACAAGAGGCGCCGGCACGCGAGGATGCCGCGCTCGCCGTGGAAGGCCGCGTCCACCAACAGGCCGTGGCGGAAGGTGAGCGCACCGGAGTCCTCCGACAGCACCACCCTCCCCGAGCGCACGCCGGACAGGAGGGCGCGCATCAGCGCCACGAGCGGCAGGGTCGCGGTGTGCGCCTCGTAGACGTCCTCCTCGCCGCGCCGTCCCGCCTTGAGCCGCGCGAGCACCGCCACGTCGCGCGCGTCCACCGGCTCCACCAGGTACTCGTCCGCGCCCACGCCCGCGGCGAGGTCGCGGTGGAAGTCCTCCGCGCACTTCGCCACCAGCAGCACGGGCAGGTCCGCGGACTTCGGGTCGGCGCGGAGCACGCCGCAGAGGCTGAAGCCGTCGCCGTCCGGCAGGTCCGCGTCGATGATGACCAGCCGGGGCAGGTCCGCCTTCGACTCCGTGGGCGCCGCGTCCGACAGCGTCCCGCCCGCCTCCACGCCCAGCCGCTCCAGCGCCGCGCGGGCCCCGTCCACGTGCACGGGCTCGAAGCCTTCGCGTGAGAGCGCCTCCGCCACCGCGGGCCGCGCCGCCTCCCCCACGAGCAGCACCCAGCCTCCGGCCCCACCCGACAGGTCGAGCGCGTCTCGACCGCCCGAGGGCGTGGAGGTTTCAGGAGGCGGTGCGGCGTGCAGGTAGGCAACCATGGATTCACATTCTTCCAGGGATCCCACGAGAATGCACAACCTGCCCCCAAGTCCCTGGGTTCGTTGGGTTTTTGCCAGGCTGCAAGCCAAGCTAGGGTGCGCGCCCATGACGCGCCTCGGACCGCTGCTCGCCCTCCTCGCTGTGCCCGCCCTCGCCTCCGCCCAGGACGCCGACGTCTCCTTTTCGCAGGAGGACCCGCTGGGCTCCGTGGTGGCGCCGGTGATGCTGCCCGCGGGGGCGACGGCGCTCTATGGCTACACGGGCGCGCCGGAGGTAGGCCTGGGGTTCCGGCAGGGCCTGGGCGCGCTGGAGGTGGAGGCGCGGGCGCGCTTCGACTGGTTCAAGCTGGGCGCGGCGCTGGAGCTCGTGGGCCGCAAGGAGGTGGTGCGGAGCGGGGCGTTCAGGCTGGCGCCGACGCTGGGCGTGGGCCTGGTGCTCAACTCCGGCTCCACGTACATGGACGACGACAACTTCTCCGGCGTGCTGGTGCGCATCCTGCCGGGGATGGTGGCGGGCTACCGCGTGGCGGACACCGTGGTGCTCCTGGGCCTGGTGGACCTGCCCATCGACCTGGGGCTCACGGGCGACAAGCAGCGTCGCTTCCAGGCGCTGGGAGGCTTTGGCGTGGAGGTGTACCTGGGCGGCAACCTGTCGCTGCTCGCGGCGGGACAGGTGGGCGTGGAGACGTTCCAGGAGCGCGCAGGCGCGGGCCACACGCGGCTGGGGCTCACCGGGCGCGTGGGACTGGGGACGCGGCTGTTCTAGAAATCCGGCAGAGGACTCTGGCGCGGCGTGCCCATCAGCTCGAGCGCGCGCATCGCGACGCGGATGAGCGTCTGGGCGCACGGCTCACAGCCTCCGCCGCAGCAGTGGGGCCAGCGTCCTTCCGGGTTGCGGAGGAGCGGGCGCACGCTGGACTGGTAGTAGCTGGGGAACTGGAGTTCCTCGCTCGCACGCGCGAGCGCGTCATCGAGGGACAGGGGCGAGGGGACGGGAACGTCGGACACGCTCCCGTTCATACCAGCTCAGAGCAGTGACGTCTGCGCCGGGGCCTCCGTCGAGGCGCCGTCCGCGGGCTGGCAGTGCGCACACCAGTGCGTGTTGCGGCCGCCGATGCGCAGGTGAGACACGGGCGTGGCGCAGCGGGGACAAGGCGCCCCTGTCTTGCCGAAGATGTTGCGCCGGTGCTTCGCCTGCCCCTGCACGCCGAACAGGTCGCGCTGCGTGCCGCGCAGCCGCAGCCCTTCTTCCAGCACGTCGCGGATGCCCTGGTGCAGCCGGACGATTTCAGCGGGAGACAAGGACGACGCCAGCCGCCGGGGGTCGATGCCCGCGACCCACAGGCTCTCGTCCGCGTCGCGGTTGCCCAGCCCCGCGAGCACGCGCTGGTTCAGGAGCACCGTCTTCAGCGGGCTGCGTCTGCGGCGAAGCTGCTTCGCCAGGACCTCCGGAGTGAACGTCTCATCGAGCGCCTCCGGTCCCAGCTCCTCCAGCTTGAGCTGCGAGGCCAGCAACGCCGTGGGTCCCAGCGCCACGCGCGCGTAGCCCAGCGTGTCCGTGAGCTGGAGCTCCTCGTTGCCCTCCAGCGTGAGCACGACGAGCGTCTCGGGAGGCCGTTCGCTTCCAACGGGCCGCAGCTGAAGCTCACCCCAGAGCATGAAGTGCAGCGCGAGCGTCTGCCCGTCATCGAGCGTGAGCAGCATGAACTTCGCGCGCCGCTCGGCCGCGAGCACCTTGCGGCCCTGGAGGTTCTGGATGAAGTCCGGCGGCGAGGCGAAGCGCACCGCCGCGGGCACCAGCACCTCCGCGCCCACGAAGCGCCGGCCCACGACGGCCTGCTTCAGGTCTCGGACGATGATTTCGACTTCAGGGACTTCCGCCACGCGCAGCCTCCCCCACGGGTCACAAGGTAGGAAGGCTGCGAGGTAACGTCATGGGTTGAGTCCTGCTGAGCACGTGCCTCGTCCGTTCGCCGGGCATCCGGCCGGACAAGGGTCACCGCCCTGCCCTGCTTCAGGCGCGCACCGTCACCTCGTGCACGTCGCGCTCCAGCTCCCTCACGTCCACCTTCACGTCGAGGAAGTGCGCCATCGTCTCGCGCTGCGTGAGCGAATGGCTGTCCAGCGCCACCGTGCGGAAGTGGCCTCCCTTCGCCAGGGCGCACAGCAAGAGGAGCTGATCACACAGGTGTTCGCCCACGGGCACGCCCGCGTCCAGGTAGCGCTTCACCTTCGAGGCGACCTCCTCGGCCACGGTCTCCGCGCGCTTGCCGCGCTCACCGAAGCCGGTGAAGACCTCCGTCACGTGCTCGCTCTCCACTTCGACGCGCAGCACGTTGCCCGGACCGTAGGCGCGCTTGAGCTCTTCCGGCCGCTGCTGATCCGGCCGCAGCTTCAGCACGGCGGCCACGGTGTCCAGCTCGCGCTTCGCAACGTCGAAGGGGATGGACGCCACCTGGGCCACGGCCTCCGTGCGCAGCATCCGGCCTCGCTCCAGCAACTGGAGCGGCTGGATCTTCGCGGGATGGATGTCCACGCGGAACCGTCCGCCGCCCGCCGGATAGTAGCCGGGCCGCTCCAGCGACACGTCCACGCGCGGGCCCATGCGGCGCAAGAGCGGCAGGTACGTCTTCTCCAGGAAGTCGAACGGCGGCGCCGCCGGGTTGTGCGTCCCGCCCTCCAGCATCAGCGTGGAGGCCCCTTCCGCGTGCAGCAGCGCGGGCAGCACCGTCTGGAGCACCAGCGTCGCGCTGCCCGCCGTGCCCACCGCGAAGTGGTAGTTGCCCGCGGACAGCGCGCGCGGATGGAAGGACAGCTGCTTGGAGCCCAGCTCCGCGCCCGTCACCTCCGCGGCGCCCACGGTCTCCGCGGCCTTGAGCGCGGTGAGGTGCTGGCGCAGGAGGCCCGGCTTGGCGCGGCCCGCGCGCACGTTGACCATTTCGAACGGCGTGCCCGTCACCAGCGACAGCGCCAGCGCGGTGCGCAGCACCTGGCCGCCCCCTTCCCCCTGTGAACCATCGATGCGAACCATGTGCGTGGTGCTCCTTTGCGCGCTCGCGGACGTGTGCAGCATCCCATCCCTGATTACAAAAAATAGCGGCGCCCGCTCCCCCACCCTTAACGGCCGCTTGCGCGGACCTCTTGGGGGGAACGGGCGCCTCGGTGTCTTCATCCCGGCATGAGCACCTCCGCAGGACGGCGGGTGGAACTGCTTCGGCTATCCCTTCACGCACACCACCTGCTTCAGCGTGTGGACGACCTCCACCAGGTCCGCCTGCGCGGCCATCACGGCGTCGATGGGCTTGTACGCGGCCGGCGTCTCGTCAATCACGTCCACGTCCTTGCGGCACTCCACGCCCGCGGTCGCCTTCGCGTGGTCCTCCAGCGTGAAGCGCTTCTTCGCCGCTTCGCGCGACATCACCCGGCCCGCGCCGTGGCTGCACGAGTGGAAGGCATCCGCGTTTCCCTTCCCGCGGACGATGTAGGAACGGGCCCCCATGCTGCCGGGGATGATTCCCATGTCGCCCTCGCGCGCCCGCACCGCGCCCTTGCGGGTCACGAAGCAGTTCTTTCCGAAGTGGTGCTCGCGCGAGATGTAGTTGTGGTGGCAGTTCACCGCGGACTCGGACAGCTCGAACGGAGGCAGCTCACCGCTCGCCTTCAGGGCCTCCACCGCCGAGCGCAGCATGAGCTCGCGGTTCATCGCCGCGAAGTCCTGCGCCCAGCTCACCGCGAAGACGTAGTCATCGAAGTGCTCCGTCCCCTCCGGCAGGTACGCCAGGTCCGCGTCCGGCAGGTGGATGAAGAAGCGCTCCATGTCCTGCTTCGCCAGCTCGATGAAGTGGCTTCCGATGCGGTTACCCACGCCGCGCGACCCCGAGTGCAGCATCAGCCACACGCCGTCCGACTCATCGACGCACAGCTCGATGAAGTGGTTACCCGTTCCCAGCGTTCCCAGGTGCGCCAGCTCCGGCCCACGGCCGATGCGAGGATGCTTCGCGA
Source organism: Corallococcus sp. CA054B (assembly GCF_003611625.1). Taxonomy (NCBI): domain Bacteria; kingdom Pseudomonadati; phylum Myxococcota; class Myxococcia; order Myxococcales; family Myxococcaceae; genus Corallococcus; species Corallococcus sp. CA054B. The sequence continues at coordinate 6,621 of NZ_RAVY01000063.1, read as the reverse complement.
CAATCTGGGCGTACCCTTCCGCCAGGCGGGCCCACGCGGAGGTATGCGTCGCGGGCGAGTCCTTCCACGCGCCACGGTCATTCCGGCCGCCGTTGTCCGTACGGCCGTGCGGCACCGCCGCCTCGATGGCCGAGCGGACCCCGCGCAGCGAGTCCGGCAGCTGATCCGCGCGCAGCGTCGTGCGCACGGCGATCATCCCGCAACCGATGTCCACGCCCACCGCCGCCGGCACCACCGCGCCCACCGTGGGCACCACGCTCCCGACCGTCGCGCCGTAACCGCGGTGCACGTCCGGCATCACGGCGACCCACTTGTGGATGAAGGGCAGGCCGCGGAGGTTGCGAAGCTGCTTCTTCGCCTCGTCCTCGAACGGCACCCCCACCGTCCACGCCTTGATGGGGCGGCCCGCGTCGTCCGACATCACCTCGTAGTTCGCGTTCATGCGGTCCATGGCTCTGCACCTTTCGGTCGTTCGACCCGGGCTCTGTGTCCCGGTCACGTGGGGGAGCTAGAGCAGCCGGCGTGCCAACGCCGCTCCCGAGGGGAGCATCCTGGGCGGGCTGGAAATCCGTATCCCATGGGATAAATACCTATCTTGATGGCTCAAAAGGCGAAGGCACGGCGGACGGTCGTCATCGGGATGTTGGGGACGACGCTGGACACGGGGATGGGGGCGCACCGATGGACGCGGTGGCGGCCCACGGTGTCGCTGTGTCAGCAGGAGGACCTGCTGGTGCACCGGCTGGAGCTACTGCACCCGCCCCACGGGACGTCGCTGGCGGCGGTCATCCGGGACGACATCGCGCAGGTGTCACCAGAGACAGAGGTGCGGCTCACGTCACTGCCCATCCGGGACCCGTGGAACCTGGAGGAGACGTACGGCGCGCTGCTGGACCACGTGCGCGCGAGCTCCTTCCATCCGGAGGAAGAGGACTACCTGGTGCACATCACCACGGGCACGCATATCGCGCAGATCTGCATGTTCCTGCTGGTGGAGAGCCGGCTGATTCCAGGCCGGCTGGTGCAGACGTCCCCGGGCAAGGGGAAGGAACACGGGGCGGTGGGCACGCACGCCATCATCGACCTGGACCTGTCGAACTACGACACGCTGGCGGCGCGCTTCCGGCAACAGCAACGCGAAGGGCTGTCATTCCTCAAGTCCGGCATCGACACGCGCAACGCCGCCTTCAACCGGATCATCGAGCGGATTGAGCAGGTGGCGGTGCAGTCCCGAGCCCCCCTGCTGCTGACGGGCCCCACGGGCGCGGGCAAGTCGCAGCTCGCGAAGCGCATCTACGCGCTGAAGAAGGCGCGCAACCAGGTGACGGGGCCGTTCGTGGACCTGAACTGCGCCACGCTGCGCGGTGACGGTGCGATGTCCACGCTCTTCGGCCACGTGAAGGGCGCGTTCACGGGCGCGGTGGGAGACAGGCCCGGACTGATGCGGCAGGCGAACGGCGGCGTGCTGTTCCTGGACGAGATTGGAGAGCTGGGCGCGGACGAGCAGGCCATGTTGTTGCGAGCCCTGGAGGACAAGCGCTTCCTGCCGGTGGGCGCGGACAAGGAGGCGGAGAGCGACTTCCAGCTCATCGCGGGGACGAACCGCGACCTCCAGTTGGACGTGGCGCAGGGACGGTTTCGCGAGGACCTGCTCGCGCGCATCAACCTGTGGACCTTCCGGCTACCCGCGCTGCGCGAGCGTCCGGAGGACATCGCGCCCAACCTGCAATACGAACTGGATCAGGCGTCGCAGGCACTGGGGACGCGGGTGACGATGAGCAAGGAGGCGCAGGAGCACTTCCTGCGCTTCGCCACGTCTCCTGAAGGCCGGTGGAGCGGCAACTTCCGGGACCTCAACGCGGCGGTGCTGCGCATGTCCACGCTGGCGGCCGGCGGGCGGATGACGCGCGACGTGGTGGACGAGGAGCTGGACCGCCTGCGTTCGCAGTGGCGACCCGCGGGCGCGGCGGCGTCAGCAGGTGAGGACGTCCTGGTGGAGGTGATGGGAGCGGCGCGCGCGGCGGAGCTGGACCGGTTCGACCGCGTGCAGCTCGCGGACGTGGTGACGGTGTGCCGCTCCGCGCGCTCGTTGTCGGACGCGGGCCGGACGTTGTTCGCGCAGTCACGCGCGCAGAAGAAGAGCGTCAACGACGCGGACCGCCTCCGGAAGTACCTGGCGCGCTTCGGGCTGGCGTGGACCGACGTGAGCGGTCGTGACGCGGAGTGACAGCGTCCTCGACCGCGGGCCCATTCCGCGGGAACGCGGGAACCTGTCCGACTGTCGGACAGGTTTGGACGGCGCGCCAGGCGAGAGGCGAGTGTGAACCTCCGGGCCTTGGGGCCCGGGCTCAGCGGAAGGCGGCCGCCACGGACCTGCATTGCGACGTGGCCTGCGCCTCGTCGAGCACACGGACCGTTCCGCCCTCGGGCGATGTCGGGACGGGCGCGGGCGCGGCTTGCGCGTTCGCTCCGCCCAGCCATGCGGGCGGCACCGTGCACTCGACGGTGAGCGGTCCTTCGAACGTCGCGCGCACGCGGCCGTCCTTCATCCGGACCTCACCCTTCGCCTGCTTCCCGGTGACAGTCAGCTCCAGGGTGCCCTCGTCCATCATCATCGCGGGCCCCCCGGGCAGCTGGTAGTCCACCACCACCAGGCCCGGGCCCAACGCCGCCTGCGGGATGATCCGAGCGGTGGCGTGCTTCGACGTCACGAACTTCTCATCCACCGCCATGCGGAAACGCCAGGTGCCCCCGTCGTCTGCCTGTGCATTCAGCGCGACCAGCATCAGGGTCACGGGTGGCTCCCCCAGGAAGTCGGCGATGAACCGGACGGACGGAGCCGAGTAGGTGCCCTGGTCCATCCGCACCGTGGCCGCGCCGCGTGGCTGGGGGAGCTCCGCCGCCGTGAGGCCCTCACGCGACGCCGCCCGCTCCTCCTTCGGCTTCGCGCAGGCGCCCAGGAGCAGCGCCACCACCAGGGCCCCGTGCCGCATGCTCAGCACCCCACTCGCAGGAGCATGGCGCTGACGGTGGTGTTGTCGTTCTCCCGCAGCTCGTCCACCGCGCCCGCCGGATCCATGTCCAGGTAGACGTAGTACGTGTTGTAGGGCAGCGACGACGGCACCGTGAAGCCCAGCGAGTAGATGCCCTCGGAGAATGCCCCCAGCGAGTGGGTGAACGTGCCCACCACGTGGGTGGACTCGTAGTAGCCATTCGGCGGCGCCGTCGGGCTCAGGCGCACGCGCATCGAGTAGGACGACACGGCCGCGTTGCCCAGGTTGCCCACGTAGAACTTCACGCTCTGCGCCGTGCCCCGGCACACCGACTTCGTTCCGGCCGGGTCCAGCGTCTGCGCCACGTCCCCCACCACGCCCATGGAGGACGGCAGCAGGTTCGGCTTCGTCACCGAATAGCCGTACAGCGTGTTCATGCCCTGGGCGTTCGTGGGCCACAGCGTGGAGGACTCGTAGCCGCCCGTCACCAGGTGCGGCGGCGAGGTGCGCAGGATGCTGTGCCCACCCTCGTGCTTGAAGCCGAAGAAGTGCCCCGCCTCGTGCACGAACGTGCTCCGCCCCGACGTGCCGAACGCGTTGCCGTTGCGCGGCGTGAAGTCCAGGTCGCTGGCGATGCAGACGTCCGCCTCGTCGATGCCGTTGCTCCCGATGAAGCACAGCCCCACGACGGAGTACGTCACGCCGTTGTTCCCGTCGATGGACGCCCGGTCACACAGGCCGATCTCGTTCTGCCCGTCGCTGTGGTCCAGCGAGCAGTCCGTCGCCGCGTTCACGTTGTAGCCCGCGACGATGTGAGACAGGTCGTCCCACTGCCTCAAGCCGTTCCAGTACGCCGCGTTGACGTTGCCGGAGTCCGGGATGCTGCACCGGTTCCGGTACACGACCGGCCCGCTGTACCACTTCACCGGCGTCCCGTTGCACGTGTCCCAGGCGGCGGCGCCCGCCTCCATGCCGCCCAGCACCAGCGCCGCGACGACGCCCACGAATGTCGTTGTCTTCATGGCGGACCTCATCACGGCTGGCCGGGCGGGACGTCCCGCTCGGGCTGGAGGGGAACGGCACCCGGCACCACCGGCGACGCCACGGCGGGCGTCACCGGCACGGACAGCGACGACGCGGTGGTGACGGGCTCCTCGCGGAACGCCCCCGTCACCGTGAGCCCGCGCGCGCGCAGGTGGCTCTGGAGCAGCGAGAGGAACGCCTCCCGCTCCATCCCCTCCGGAGCGCCCCGCGCCTGCGCCTCCGCGCGCAGCGCCGGACGGGCGCCCATCAGGTCCACCGTCTCGAACACCGGCGCCGTCTGCCGCACGCCCGCCGAGCCCAGGCCCGCCACGAGCCCGCCCTCGGCGCCCACGAGCACCTCGCGGCCCGCCACCGACTCCACGCGGAAGGCGTGCTCATCCAGCACCGGCGACAGGCTCCACCCGGTGTTGCGCAGGAAGACCACGTAGCGCGCGCCCCGGACGAAGCGGGGCACATGGCTCACCACGAGCTGCCGTCCATCCGGCAGCACCCCTCCGGCCTGCTTGAGGCGCAGCTCACGCGGAGCCGCGCCCAGGTGCGCCCGAACGTTCCCCAGCGTCACCACCGTCCACGGGCCCGTGCGCGGCGAATACTCGCTGCGCACGTCCGTGACTTCCCCCTCCACCACGGAGGCCGTCTGGTCGAACAGGCTGAGGATGCTGTCCACCGCGCGTGGCGGCCGGAGCGACGCTTCCGCGGCCAGGGCGCTGTCCTGCCGCGCGGGGGCTTCGTCCCCACTGGCGGCGCTGCACCCCGTCACTCCCAGGAGGAGCAGTACGCACGCCCCCCTTCCGAACGTCGTCCATGGTCTGCCCACGCGCATCACGTCCGCTCCCTTCGTGTCGTCAGTGGATGAGATAGAAGGCGTCCTGGCGCGGCACGAAGAACCGCCAGCCTTCGTCCGTCAGGTAAGCCGGATCTTCCTGCATCACCGCCACCTTCTGCCCACCCCACTCTGGCACGGGCGTGACGGTGTTGAGCTCGACGGCGAGGTACGAGCCTTTGCGCAACAGTCTGGGTGCCTCCGAGCGCGACGCCGCGCGGAAGTCGATGGCTGCGCCCAGCGCATGGCCCTGCGCGCCCAGCGGATGGCTGTAGACCTTGGCCTCGATGCCCCGCTCCTTCATCTCCGCCATCGTCGCGTCGTAGACGTCCGCCGACGAGCGCCCCGGCCGCGACGCCCGCAGCATCAGCGCGTCCTGCAGCGTCCGCGTGTTCTCCAGCGCGCGCTTCAGCCCCTCCGGCGCGTCCGTCTCTCCGTCCTTCAGCACGTACGCCATCTTCTGCCAGTCCGTGCTCAGCCCCAGCGCCGAGACGCCGAAGTCCACGTGCAGCAGGTCGCCGCGCTGGATGACCACCGCCTCGTCCGCGACCGCGAGGAAGCCTCGGGAGAAGCCGTCCTGCATGCCCTGCCGCTGCACGCGCAGGTCCGGCTGGAACCACGTGCCCACGCGCGCCTCGAAGAGCGCGTCGTAGAGCCAGCGGCGCACGTCCCCCACCGTCGTCTTGCCGGGCACCACGACTTCATTGGAGAGCGCCCGCTTCACCAGCGACTCCGTCAGCACCACCAGGTCGCGGTAGGGCGTGAACTCGCCGGGCAGCCGCGTGTCCAGGTACTCCTCGATGAGCGGCGCCGCGCTCACGAAGCGCGCCTCCGCGGTCGGGCCCAGCGCCTCCACCAGCCACTTGTAGGTGTCGTGCGTCAGGCTGCGCGTCACGCCCCGCCGCCCGTCCATGGCCAGCGCGATGGTGCGCGGGTGGTAGCGCGCGTCCAGGTCCGCGAGCGCCTCCGTCTGCTTGCGCTCCACCGGGGGCGCCTCGAAGAAGCGCGCCACCGCCTCCGTGGCGTAGCCCGTCAATGCGACCTTCTGGAGCCCCGCGTCGCCCGCGTCCACGAAGACGAACACGTCGCGGTTGCCCGCGTACGGCAGCGGCGGCGCGACCCAGGCCGTCAGCGGATCATCGTGGAACTCCTCGTTGACCACGACCCACATGGCCACGCCGTGCCGGCGCATCATGTCCAGCAGCAGCCCGTGCCGCTCCTTCAGCCAGGACTCGCGCAGGGCGCGCTCCTGGGATGGCGGCGGTACGGGTGAGCTCTTGAGGGCGGTGGGGGCACTCGCGGGGACGGTGGCACAGGCCACCAGACAGCCCAGGCTCAGGGCGGGCAGAACTGCGCGCCAACGGTTCATGTCGGGAACTCCGGGTCGGGAAGAAGGCGGAGCAGCCTAGCTCGCCCGAAAAACCGAAGCCCCCCGCTCCCGGAACCCATGGGGTCCGGGAACGGAGGGCCTGGGGCGCATTCCCACCTGCTCACCCGCTCGGATGCCCTCGCTCCCTCACGCTTCCGGGTCCCGTCCCCCCCGGTCCGGGACACCTGGAACCCGCCGGCCTCACGGCCCGCAAATCCACTGGAAGCGGCGGCCCTCCCCCGAAGGCCGCGTGGAGCGCGGACGTCCAACCGCGCGCGCCGTTACCTCAGTAGCTGGCGACCCAATCCAGGTCGCTGTCCTCGAAATCGAAGGGCGATTCCTCGCCTTCGTGCCGGGAGTCCTCTTCCCCGTCCTGCTCCCCGGCCCGGTAC
>NZ_RAVY01000062.1:0-44451 GCF_003611625.1 Corallococcus sp. CA054B | reverse complement strand
GCTCCTGGGGCGGGGTGGGTCCGGCGAGGCGGGGGACCCTGGCATCGTCTCGTGGCGCGGACGTGAGGGCCGGGTTCCGAATGCGTGTCGTCCCGGCGGATGTGACGTGGCCGACACCGGGCTCAGGAGCGCGCGGGCTCCCGGCACATCACCAGCTCCGCGGCCCCGCCCACGGCACCCCAGAGCACGGCCTCCTGGTCGAACAGGCGGCCCATGCGCAGGGCTTCGTCACGGGACAGGCCGGGGACGAAGAGGCTCTCCTCGAACCAGCGGCGGTCCTCCGCCACGCCCACGGCGGACACGCTCGGGTGGCCTTGGGCTTCCAGCAGCGTGAGCAGTCGTTGCTGGAGGCGCGCGTTGGTGCGGAGCGGGCGCGAGTGCGCGCGCGGGTTCCACGCGGTGAGGAAGGCCCACGTGGTGAAGCCGTGAGCAGCGAGCGCGGCGTCGAGCTCCGGATGCAAGGCGTCCGCGCGCAGCACGTGCTTGCGTCCGCCAACGAGCGGATGCGGGCGCACGACATAGCCCGTGGCCTTGAAGGCCCCGTGCAGCGCGGCCCGCCGTGCGTCACTCATGCGGAATCGCGACCGCGGCTCCCGTGCCCTGTGGACTGGGGACAGGAGTGACCACCGTCGCTGGGACGGCGGGCTTCGTCCCCGCGCCTTGCGGATCCGGCGACGGAGGCGTCGCGTTCGGCGGAGCGGCTGGCGGAGTCGCGGCGGTCGGGCCCGTGCCCTGCTGAGCCGCGGGCGGCGCGGGAGGATTCGCGCTCGGTGCCGTGGCTTGTGGCTTCGGGGTCACCGGCTTTGCTGTCTGCGGACTCACGGCCGCGGGCACAGGCAGCAGCGGCAGCGCCGGGTGCCCTTCCCGCAGCTTGGGCGGAATCTGGCTGGCCACGATGGGCGCTTCCTCCGCGGTCTTCCACGGACGGTCGGGCCACCAGCGCTCCACGGGCGGCGGCGTCAGCGCGAGGAAGTCCTGCCCGGGCCGGGGCGCGGTGATGCCCACGCCGTCATGCTTCGCGGCCACCAGCGAGCGCTCAATCGGCTCCGTCCACCCGTGGTACGCCAGCGTCACCAGCCCCCAGTGCACCGGCAGCATCAACCGGCCCTGCACCAGCCGGTGGGCCAGCACCGCCTGCTCCGGCCCCAGGTGCCAGTCCGGCCAGCCCGCGCCGTACTGACCCGTTTCAATCATCGTCAAATCGAACGGCCCCAGCTTCGTGCCAATCTCCTCCATCGCGGGGAACAGGCCCGTGTCGCCGGAGTAGTAGACGCGGTGCTTGGGCCCCACCAGCGCCCAGCCCGCCCACAGCGTCTTGTTCTGCTGGAGGAACCGGCCCGACGCGTGCCGCGCGGGCGTGCACACGATGTCCAGCCCCTTCACCTTCGTGCGCTCCCACCAGTCCAGCTCCACGATGCGGTTGGCCGGCACGCCCCAGTATTCCAGGTGCTCGCCCACGCCCAGCGGCACCACGAACGTGGTGTCCCAGTCCTTCATCGCGTCGATGGTGGCGAAGTCCAGGTGGTCGTAGTGGTCGTGCGAAATCACCACCGCGTCGATGGGCGGCAGCGCGTCCAGCGCGATGGGCGCGGGGAACCAGCGCTTCGGGCCAATCCACCCCAGCGGCGACGTGCGCTCGCCCCACACGGGGTCGGTGAGCACGCGGTGCCCGTCCACCTCCACCAGCGTGGACGAGTGCCCCATCCAGGTGACGCGCAGCCCGTCCTCGGGCGGCGTCGCGAAGCGCTTCGGGTCGATGCGGTCCACCACCACCGGCATCCGGGGCGTGCTCTCCTCGCTGGAGCTGAACAGGTCCGACAGCGTCCGCTCCCAGTTGTTGAGGATGGGCTGCGGGTTCTCGAACCCTCCGTCCAGCCACTGCGGCGAGCGCGTCATCCGCTCCAGCCGAGCCCCTTCCGGCACCTTGCCGAACGCACGCCAGCCGTCGATGACGACGACCAGCAGGAACGCACCCAGCAGGAGCAGGCCCCATCCGAACAGGCGCAACAACCTGCCGCCCCAGGACGGCCGCTGGCCGTAGGAGGGAAAGGCCGTGCGGAAGGCCTTCTGTCGGGCCTTGTCCGCGGCCCGCATGGGTCCCGCGTTCATCCTCATCCCCGGACCCTGATGGGTCCGGTGCATAGGTGTCAATGGGGAGACATCCCGCTACGCCCCGGTTTTTCCTGACTCCGGCGGCGTCGAGCCCGACCCGTGGCCGTTCAGCGTGCTCCCGGGTCAGGACCCTTCAGAACTCGGGCGGGACGACCTTGAATCCGCGCTGGAGCAGCGGATCCAGCCGGTCCGTGAGGTCCCACGACTCCACCAGCCGGCCGTCGCGCAGGCGGTACAGCGAGTCCCCATGGAACGTGAGCGGGCGGGACTTGCCGTCCGCGGTGGGCGGACCCTGGGTGTCCGTGCCCGTCGCGCGCCAGCGCACCATCACCCAGTCGTCCTCCGCCATCACATGGAGCAGCTCGAACTTCAGGTCCGGGAAGAGGGTGAACCCCGCCTCCGCCTGGGTGCGCACCACCTCCGGGCCGCGCAGGTCCTGCGGGGCGCCCTCGGAGCGGTCCACGTAGTCGGCCGCGATGTACTCCGGCAGGCGCTCCAGGCGCTTCTGGTTGTAGATCTCCTCGGTGAACAGGCGGGCGCGCTCCTTGTTGGATTCGCCCACCTGCCGGGCCCGTTCCGCGGGGGACACCGTCGCGCAACCGGTGAGCCCCACGAGCCCCAACATCACCCACGACACACAGGTCCTCATGACGCGCGGGAATCTGCCGGGCCCGCACGGGCGCTGTCAGCCGCCGTGTCGTCGAACCGTTCACCGCCGGGCGCCAGCCGCCCCAGGCCGATGGGCGCCGCAAGGCAGGTGTCGGGAATCCCGAATGCGTCCACCAGCCCCACGGCATCCGGCCGCAGCTCCTCGCACAGCTTCACGCGCTCCTTGCGGATGGCCTGGGCCTTGGGGGCCGTGAGCCAGCCGTGCTCCAGGAACCAGCCGCTGGCGGACTCCAGGCAGGACAGGCCGAAGAGGTCCGCCATGCGCCCCAGCACCGGCTTGAGCGCTTCGTCCTTCACCTCCGCCACGCCGCGCAGGAACTGCTCCAGCACGATGCGCTCCACGCTCGCGTGCGCCAGGGCCAGGAGGTGCGCCTGCACCTGGTTGAAGGCTTCAAAAGCCTCCACGCCCGCGGTGAGCCGCTTGCGGATGCGCTTGGACACGGACGCGAGCAGGGCCTCCTCGCGGAAGCGCAGGGCGCGCAGCTGGAAGTCGCTGTCGCGCAGGTGGTCCGTGTCCGTGCGCCGGCCGGCGATGGGGTTTCGGTCCGTGAACACCGTGGCGGCCTGGTCCACGATGAGGCGCAGCACCGCGAAGACGCGGTCGTCCTCGAAGCGCTGGCGGTAGCCCGTGAGCAGGCCCTTGGCGACCAGCTGCATGAGCACGGTGTTGTCGCCCTCGAACGTCGTGAACACGTCCGTGTCCGCCTTGAGCGACGCGAACCGGTTCGCGGTGAGATAGCCCTGGCCGCCGCACGCCTCGCGGCACTCCTGGATGGTGGCGGTGGCGTTCCACGACGCGTAGGCCTTGAGGCCCGCGGCGAGCGCCTCGATTTCGCGCGCGTCGTCCTCCGTGCGGTGGACGTAGCGGTCCACCAGGTACTCCAGCGCGAAGTCCACCGCGTACGCCTTGGCCACGAGCGGCAGGAGCCGCAGCTGGTGTACCTGGTGGTCCAGCAGGCGCACTTCCGGAGCGCCCTGGGGGCCGAACTGGCGGCGCAGGTCGCCGTAGCGCACGGCGATGGTCAGCGCGCTCTTGGCCGCGGACAGGGACGCGCAGGCCACGCTCACGCGGCCCGCCACCAGCGCGCCCAGCATGGTGAAGAAGCGCTTGGAGTCGCCGGTGATGGAGGAGGTGTACTCGCCTCCTTCCGTCACCTGGCCGTAGCGGTCGAGCAGGTTGTCGCGCGGGACGCGCACGTGGTCGAACCACAGCCGGCCATTGTCCACGCCGTTGAGGCCCATCTTCTCGCCGCAGTCCTCGATGCGGATGCCCGGCAGGACCTTGCCCTTCTCATCGCGCAGCGGGACGAGCAGCGCGTGCACGCCCAGGCGTTCCCCGTCCACCTCCAGTTGCGCGAACACGGTGGCGATGCGCGCGTGGCGGGCGGCGTTGCCAATCCATTCCTTGCGCGCGGTCTCCGACGGCGTGTGGAGGACGAACTCGCCCGTGGCCGCGTCGTAGCGGGCCACCGTCTCGCAGTCGCGCACGTTGGAGCCGTGGCCCAGCTCGCTCATCGCGAAGCAGCCGGGCAGCTCCAGCGAGGCGACCCGGGGCAGGTACTGCTGGTGGTGCCGCTTCGTGCCCAGGAACAGGATGCTGGAGCCGAACAGGCCGAAGTGCACACCCGCCTTGATGACGAGGCTCAGGTCGAAGAAGGCCATCGTCTCGAACGCGGCGATGAACGCGCCGAGGTCGCCGCCGCCCTCGCGGCCCTTGGGGAAGGCGAGCTGGCCCAGACCGTCATTGGCCAGGTGCTTGAGCCAGTCGAAGACCTGGTCGCGGTAGGCGGTGGTGGTGAGCCCTTCCTTGTAGCGGAAGTCCGCGTCCTCCAGCCAACCGCGCACCCGCTGGCGCACGTCCGAGTAGGTGCGCTCCAGCACGGCCGTCATCGCCACGGGGTCGAAGGACGCCGCGTGCGAGCGGGGCTCCGCCTTCGGGACGCGGGACGCCTTGGGCACCAGGGAGCGCACCGCCTCCTTGCCGTCCACGCCCAGGGTGGCCTCGATGGCGGCCAGGGCCTTGGCCAGCTCCGCGGGCGGGATGTTCAGGGGCGCTTCGCCCGCGAGCGCCTGGGCCAGCTGCACGCCCAGCTCCGCCAGGTTCTGCTGCTGGCTGGTGGCCAGCTTCTCCGCGGTGGCGCGGATGTGCTCGCGCACGAGGGCCAGCTCACGGGGCGGGGGCGGACGCAGCGGATCCACCCAGAGGGCCAGGATGGAGCTGGACTTGAGGTCCAGCCAGGGCTGGGAGCGGGCGGCGGCGCCCAGCGCGCGAAGCTCGTCGCCCGTCAGCTCGCCGTCCGTCCAGGCGACGTACAGCATGGGGACCAGCGGGGCGAGGCTGGACAGGGACAGCAGCTCCCGGGCGGAGGGGCGAGATGGGGCGTCGAGCATGCGGACTCTCCAGGCGAGGGAACTGAAAGAAGGCCAGTGTCGCCACGGTGAAAGGCTCCGGCAACGATGGAATGGGTTCCTGTTCACCGGCTGGAGCGGGAGGCGGGCGGTGACTCCCGGGGGAGGGCAGGCGTCCCTACGTTGCCGGGACCATGAGCGAGCTTACGGACGAGTTGCTGCCCCAGCCGGGGGCGCATGGGTTCGACGGCGGCGACGAGACGCGCAAGCACGAGATGCAGGGCCCGTTCGAGCTGCCACCGGGACCCGAGGGCTTCTCGTTCGCGCTCTATCAGGCCACGGGCGTGGGGCTGTCACCGGGGCACCGGATGCACCTGCTGGAGAACAGCCAGGTCTTCGACCGGATGTTGGAGGACATCCGCGCGGCGAAGCACAGCGTGCACATGCTCGTCTACATCTGGCGGCCGTGCGAGCTGTCGGACCGGTTCGTGGAGGCGCTGATTGAGCGCTCGCGCGCGGGCGTGCAGTGCCGCGTGGTGGTGGATCCGGTGGGCAGTGAGGAGACGACCGGGGACAAGGACTTCGATCAGCAGATTGAGAAGCGCCTGACGGACGCGGGCGTGGAGGTGCACTACTACCGGCTGCTGGCGGGCAAGGTGCTGGGGCGGCTGTTGAGCCGGTCGCACCAGAAGATCGTCGTGGTGGACGGGCGCGTCGCGTACACGGGCGGCTTCGGCATCTGGAAGGTGTGGGAGGGGGACGGCCTCAATCCGGACAACTGGCGCGACACGCACATCCGCGTGGAGGGACCGGAGGTGCGGCGCATCCAGGTGACGTTCTCCAAGCACTGGCTGGAGTCCGGCGGAGGGTTCCTGCCGCGCGAGTGCTTCCCGGAGCTGAAGGAGGAGGGGGGCGGTTGCGCGGCGTTCATCGACAGCGCCGGGCGGCTGGGCATCACCGAGGCGGAGCGGATGGTGCGGTTGGTGGTGGCCGCGGCGACGAAGCGGCTGTGGATCGCCAACGCGTACTTCACGCCGCCCAACGACATCCTGGATCAGCTGGAGGTGAAGGTCCGGCAGGGCGTGGACGTGCGGGTGATGGGCCCGGGGCCTCAGCATGATGTGCCGGTGGTGCGCGCGTCGCAGCGGTCGACGTATGAGCGGCTGTTGGCGGCGGGGGTGCGCATCTGGGAGTACCAGCCGGCGATGCTGCACTCGAAGACGATGCTGGTGGATGACTGGCTGTGCGTCGTGGGCTCCACGAACCTGGATTCGCTGTCGCTCAACAAGTTGAGCGAGGGCTCGCTGGTGTTCGAGGACCGGGAGATTGCTTTGAAGTTGGAGGAGTGCTGGGAGAAGGACGTGCGGCACTCGAAGGAGATTTCCCTGGAGAACGGCGGCCGGACGAACCCGTGGCGGAGGTTCGCGAGGCGGGCCACGCAGTGGGCGGGGCACGACCGGTAGGTGTCAGCGGTGGGAGGTGACGCCCTCCTGCCGGCAGTAGGGGAGCACGGGGCAGGTGGAGCACTTCGGGCGGGAGCCGGTGCACACGTGTTTGCCAAAGGGGACGAGGAGCCGGTTGAGCTCCACCCAGTAGGGACGGGGGAGCACGGCTTCGAGCGCGGCGAGGGTGCGCTCCGGAGTGGAGGCCTTCACGTAGCCCCAGCGATTGGTGACGCGGTGGACATGGATGTCCACGCTGATGACCTCATGGCCGCAGGCGATGCCGAGCGCCAGGTGCGCGCACTTGGGGCCCACGCCCTTGAACGACTGGAGCACGTCCGGATCCGCGGGGAGCTGGCCGTTGAATTCGTCACGCGTACGCACGGCGATGGCGTGGACCTGGTGGGCCTTGCCTTCGTGGAAGGTGACGGGGCGGATGAGGGCGTCAATCTCCGCGGGGGTGAGGCGCGCGAGGGCTTCGGGCGTGTGCGCGCGGCCGAGGAGCCGGAGGGACGCGGGGAGGCTGACTTCATCGAGCGTGCGGATGGAGAGGATGCACGCGATGAGCTGTTCGAAGAGGGAGCCGTGGCCTTTCGCGGCGAGCTCGAACATGGCGGCGTCCGCGAAGGAGCGGACCTCGTGGCGCACGCGGCGGAGGACCTCTTCGATGTCGAAGGGGAGCTTCTCCGTGTCTGACGGGGCTGCGTGCACGGCGCGGGCGCTCTGGGAGCGCGGCGCCCGCCGTGGACCTGTCATCAGCGTGGACCGGGACTGCTTCTTGACCGCCATGCGGGCCTCCTGACCTGGGAAGTTGGGTCCGGAGGATGTGACTGGCCGGGCATACTTGCCGGGCCGGTGGGCGGGCGGTCAGGCTGGCGGGGTGATGCGGCAACGTCCCTACCCACGAGGTGCCTCTTGCTGAAGCCTCATCACGTCCTGCTGCTGGTGTCGCTTGTGGCGGATGGTGGAAGCACGCCCTCTCGGCCTGACTCAGGGGTTCCTGCGAAGCCGGATGGGGGCGTCGAGGCCGGAGCTTCGGACGCAGGCATCCAGTGGCCCACGGATTTACGCCCGCTCGCGACGCTGGATGGGCCTGCGGTCCTGGCAGCCCATGCCGCGCTCCAACGCGTCCTCTCCAGCTTTCCCAAGCAGGACGCGGGGGCTTGTGAATCGTCCGCCCGGTCGCTGGACGTGGTGGTGGGCCTGGAGGGCGGCGTCTACTTCGTCCGGGTCGACCGGCGGCTCGACCGTTGCGGATGGCCCGCCGGAAGCCAGCTGGAGTTCGACTGGTTCGAGCTGTACGCGGTGTCGCCCGAGGGCAAGGTCCTGGGGCGACGCGCGGTCATGCCGTAGCGCTCACGTCCCCTGGGTCAGGTTCATCGCGTACCAGCGGTCGCAGCCGAAGTGGCCCGTGCGGCCCATGGGGGCGCAGAGCGGTTCGAAGCCGACCTTGCGGTAGAGCTTCTGGGCTTGATCCATGCCCGCCAGCGTCTCCAGGTAGCACTGCTTGAAGCCGGCGCTTCGCGCGAACTCCAGACAGTGTCTCAAGAGGCGCTCGCCCATGCCGTGGCCCCGGGCCGTGGGCAGGAAGTACATCTTTCGCAGCTCGCAGACGTCCGGCGCTCCTCCGTCCAGCGGCGCGATGCCCGCACCTCCCACCACCTGGCCCCCATGCTCCACCACGAAATACACATGCCGGGGACGGCTGTAGGCCGCGGTCATCGCATTCACCTCCGGGTCGTGGATCGCGAACCCCGGACCGTCGGCTCCGAACTCCGGCATCACCGCGCGGATGACCGCCGCCATCGCCGCGTCGTCCCGGGCCTCGATGGGCCTCAACGTCAGTTCCGTGCTCATGACCTCCACGGTCCCATGACTCACGGCCTCCGGCCAGCGGCGCCCGGTGTGCACGTGTGCAGCGCCCTGCACAACCGCCACTCGCCCGACGCACCCCAGTGGATTTCAATCCCGTGCCATTCCAGGGCATTCTCCGTGGCACGGTCGTTGTAGAGGGGGAAGTTCCATGTACTGTCCTGCCTGCCGACAAGAACGCCTGGGAAGCGCGTCCCAGTGCGTCGTCTGTGGCAATCGTCTCGCCGCCCGCGCCCGCTCCGCCATCGAGGCCGAGCTCGCGCATGTCCACTTCCTCCTGGACGAGGTGCGCCGCTGGGACGTCCACGACGTGCCGCCCAACGTCGCCCGCCGCCTCACCGAGCGCTACGAGCGCCAGGCCCGCGTCCTCCTCTCCGTCCTCACCGAGACGCCCATCGACGCGCTGCCGTCCGCGCCCGTTGAGCTTCGCAACGAGGCCGTGACGCCTCCGACGATGGGGGAGGGCGCCGTCGCCCTTGGCCCCGTGACGCTTCCCACCGTGGATGCGGCCGCCGATGTGGCTTCCGTCGAGCAGGTCGCCGCGAAGGTCATCGCGGATGCCCCCGCCTCCGCTGATCACGCGGCTGTCGTCGACTCCCCCGTCGCCCACGTTGCCGCTGCCGATACTGCTGACGCCACCACCGCTCCGGACGCTTCCGCCGCTGTCCCCGAGGCCCCCGCGACTCCTGGCTCCACGGGCGCTTCCTTCCACTTCAACTCGCTCGACCTCATCGCGTGCCTGGGCATCGCCTCGCTGTCGGATGGCTCCGCGGCTCGCCGGTTGAACGCGGGCCGTGTCTCCGCTGAGCCCCGTGCGCGGGCCGTCAACGAACAGCGGACTGCTCGCCAGCTGCCTCCGAACCCGGCCGAACCGTTCGTGGAGCCTCCCGCTCCCAACAGCCGCACCGCCCGCATCGTCGAGCAGACCTCGACGTGGAGCCGCGTGTGGCGGCCGTTCCTCTACGAGAGCATCGCGTGGTTCATCGGCGCGTTCCTCATCCTCTCCGGCACGCTCTACTTCGTCTTCGAGTCCTGGGACGGGATGACGTCCGTCACCCGCTCGCTCACCGTCTTCCTCATGACCGTGGGCTACTCCGTCGGCTTCTCCGTGTGGGGCGGCTACCTCGCCCGCCGCGAGTCCCTGCGCAAGCCGGGCCACATCCTCGGCCTCATCGGCTCCGCCGTGGCCCCGCTCGGCGGCGTCGCGCTGGGGCCCCTGGGCTTTGGTGAAGCGCTGCATCTCGACGGCGTGCGCCCCTTGCTGCTCGTGCCGCTCCTCTTCGTCTGGTCCGGCGTCGCCGCGTGGCTCGCCCGCAAGCCCGTGGATTCCTTCGACGCGCCCTCGCGCCCGTTCATCCAGCTGGGCCTCGTCGGCGTCACGCTCATCATGGGCCTGGCCCCCGTGGCCGCGCGCGTGGGCGTCCCGGCGGTGTGGCTCAACACCCTGCCGTGCATCCTCTTCTTCCTGCTGTCGAGCAAGGCCACCGAGACCCCTCGGAAGGGCGGTGCGCTCACCTTCGCGCTCGCCGCGCCCCTGTTCCTCACCGCGATGTTCGCCATCCGGTTGCACCTGGCCCTGGGCGCCGCCGGAACCTCCGTTCCTCCTGGCACCTACGCGCCCTTCGCGGCGTTCCTGCTCGCCACCTGCCTGCGCTTCCGCACGCTCGATGAGAAGCGCGCCGCGGATCCGCTCGCGGTCGCCACCATCGCGCTCCAGGTGGCCTGCCTCGCGGGCGCCATCGTCGGCACCAGGCCCGCCTTCTTCTTCACCGCCGCCATCTTCACCGGCACGCTCGTGTCGCTGTCGCGCGGCCCCCTGAACCGCCTGCCGTGGCTCTACCCGGCGTACGCGGGCGCCTACTTCAGCTATGCGTCCAGCGCGCAGTTGATCCCGCACGCCCTCACGCTCCTCCTCAATGCCATCAAGACGCGCATGGGCTACCCGCCCTCTGCGCCGTTGCCCCTCCAGTACGGCGCGCTGACGGCCGTCCCGTTCGTGCTCGCGGGCCTGGTGCTCGCGTTCTTCGCCCAGAAGCGCGGCGAGCGCACCGGTGACGCTCGCTCCCTGGGGCTCGCGGACGTGCTGCTGCGCTGCACCACCTGGGCCGCGCCCGCGTTCGTCATCTACTCCCACCTGGGGCCCGACTCGCGGCCCTCCTTCTTCGCCACGCTCGCCCTGGCCGCGATGTCCCTGGGCTCGGGCCTGCTGTTCAAGCGCTTCCCGCTGTCCGCCGTGGGCTCGGTGCTCTTCGGCCTGCTGCCCTTCAGCGCCTTCCGCGTCTACGGCGTGGAGCCCGCGGCCGTCGTGTCCGGCGTCACCGCCCTGGGCCTCGCGGGCCTCACGTGGCGGCTCACGGACGAGCGCACGCGGCGCTTCATCTCCGCCGTGGCCGGCGTCATCGCGACGTGCGGATTCGCCCTCGCGCTCGGCACGTCTTCCGTCGCCGCGCCTGTCGTGGGCATGACGCTGGGGGCCGCGGGTGTCCTGCTGGCCGCGTACCGGCTGCGCGACGAGAACTACCTGGCCTATGGCGCCCTCCTCGCGGGCGCCATCCTGCCGAAGCTCGCGGCGGCCCACTCCACGCAGGCGCTGGTCGCGGCGATGGTGGGCGGCTCGCTGGTGCTGGCGCTCCTGGGCGAGCGCGGCGGCCTGCTCAAGCGGTTCGGCGTGCCGGGCCTCCTGTACGCGGGGCTCGCGGTGCCGTGGGGGCTGGTCAGCATGACCTTCATGGGCCCCGTGCTCGTCACCGCCGCCGCGACGGTGGCGGTCGCCTCCCGCTCCTTCCCTGGTGTGCGGCCGTTCGCGGTCGTGCTCGTGGGCTTCGCGCTCCTGCCGGACGTGCCGCACGTCTACACGGTGTGGGGGCTGTCGCCGGGGCTGTCGCTGGTGCTGCTCGTCACCGGATCGCTCGTGGGCTCCATCGTCGCCGCGCGCAAGGGCAAGAGCGCGAGCACCACCACCGCGGGCATCCTCGCGCTCATCCTGCCGCTGTTGCCGGTGGCCCTGGCCCGCTCCAGCGACCAGACCCTGTTCCTGATGGGCGCGGCGCTGGCGGCGCTCTTCACCGCCCGCGCGCTGCCCGTGACGCTGGGCCTGATGCTGGGCTCCATCGAGGCCGTCTTCGCGCTGCACGCGTCCGGCCCGCTGGCCCTCTTGGGGCTCGCCACGTTCCTCAGCGTCCTGGCCCTGCTGGAGGACGTGCCCGCGGTGCGGCGCATCGCCGCGGGTGGCGAGTCCTTCCGCATCGTCGCCACGCTGGGCGCGATGGTGGTGCTGGCGGACGCCTCTCTGTCGTGGGACGGGCACGCGCTGTCGGAGATTCGCGGCGCCACGCAGCTCGCGCTCATCGGTCCGGCGCTGCTGCCGCTGTTGTGGACGCGCTCGCTGCACCGGCCCTTCGCCGCGGCGCTGATGGTGCCCTACGGCGTGGTGACCCTGATGGCCTGGTACCCTCCCTTCGGGTGGACCGCGCTGCTGCCGCTGTTCCCGCTGCTGGTGGTGCGCGTCGTGGAGCACGTGCCGGCCGCCGCCTCGCTGCTCCTGCGCTCGCGGGAGGAGGGCCCACGCCACGCGCTGTCGACGAGCATGCAGGTGGCGCTCGCGTGCCTGGGCGGACTGGCGCTGCTGGTCCCGGAGCAGGCGCTGAGCCAGCGCACGGCCCTCTTCTGCGCCATCGCGCTGGTGCCCATGACGGGCCCGCTGCCTTCCGTCCGAGTCATCGCCGCGTCCGGAATCCTGATGTTCATCCCGGCGGCGCGGCCCTGGGCCACCGGCCTGTTGCTGGCCCTGGCACTGGCGGATCACCATGCGCCGCAGGCCCTGGCCTCCTTCTTCCGCGGCCCGCGTGACACGGCGTTGCGCGCCTGCGCCACGGCTTCGGCCCTGGCGATCGCGGCGATGTCCACGCTGATGTCGCCGACTCCTGGCGCGCTGGCCGTGCTGGGCGCGGTGGTGCTGGTGTCCGCGTTCCTGCTGTCGCAGCGCTGGCTGCTCACTGCGGCGGTGGCGGTGTTCGCGCTGGCTCCGCTGGGCCAGACGGAAGCCTTCGCTGTGGGCATGTGGCGTCCGGAAGGCGCCGTGCTCGTCGCACTGGTGGGTCTGGCCTCCGCGCTGCTGTCCGCGCTGTGCCAGTCCGGCGCCGTGCAGCGGACGTTGACGGACCTCACCGCGCGCCTGACGCCCGGCATCGAGGGCACCTGGAGCGAGCCGCTGTGGGCCGGCGGCGCTGGCACCGTGGCGCTGCTCGTGGGGCTGCGGCTGTTGGACGCGGGCCCGGGCGAGCTGCCCCTGTCCGTGGCGCTGGTCGCGGGCGCCGCGTCGCTGACGCTGATGGTGACGCGCGAGCGCCTGATGATGAACGCCGCCACGGCGCTGCTGGGCCTGGTGCTGGTCGCCGCCGTGCCCCCGCTGTGGGCGCCCGCGGTGGTGGCGGGCACGGGCCTGCTGCTGGCCGCCGTCGGCTTCGCGCTGGACAAGCGCGGCGTGGAGGTGGGCGCGGCGCTGCACAACGGTGGCGCGGTGCTGGCGCTGCTGTCCCTGGCGGGCCTGCGCTCGCTGACGCACCCGGGCATGCCGCTGTGCGTGTTCTTCGGTTGGGCCACGGCGTGGGTGGTGGTGCTGCGCCGCCGCGACCGCGAGTGGGTGGGGTGGCTGGCGTCCCTCTTCGCCGTGCACGCCTTCCTCGTGCACTACGGCGCGACGCACTCCACGGGCCGGGGCGCGCAGTTCCTCCTCCCGTACTTCGGTGCCGCGACGGCGCTGCTCGCCACGCTGGTGCTGTCGGTGGCGGGCAAGGCGGTGCGCGGGCGCATGGGGCGGGCGTTCTCCATCATCGCGCTCACGGAGGTCCTGTTCGCGGTGCTGTCGGTGCGCATGCCGGGCGGCGCGGCCCGCGAGGCGTGGGTGGCGTGCGGCGGGCTGGTGTTCCTGCTGTTCGCCCTGGTTCGCCACGCGGCACGCGAGGAGGACGAAGGCGCGGCGTGGCTCGCGCAGGCGGCGGTGGCGATGGGCTACTTCTGCGTGCGCTTCATCGGCCTGAACGCGAGGCCCGACGCCGCGGACAGCCTGGTGTCCATCATGGGCGGCGCGGTCTTCATCGGCCTGTACCTCTTCGTGCGGCGCGAGGGCTCGGGCCTTGAGGCCTTCCGCCGTCCCGCCGTGGTGGGCGCGTGGCTCTTCCCTCTGGCGGGCCTGTTGACGGTGCCGTGGAGCCAGCCGTTCATCGCGGTGGCGCTGCTCGTGGGCTACGCGGCGCACTTCGCGGCGCTCGGGGCGTTCACGAAGCAGCGGGGCGCCGCGTCGACGATGTCCGTCGCCGCCTTCAACACGGCGCTGTACCTCGTGTGGCTGGGCACCGGCTCCGGCGAGCCGCAGTACTACGTCATCCCCGCGGGACTCTCCCTGCTCCTGCTCCTGCGCGTCTTCCGCAAGTCCCTGTCCCAGGACGCCTACGCGCAGCTGCGCGCCCTGGCGGTGACGGGCATCTACGTGGCGGGCGCGTGGAAGCCGCTGCTCTTCAACGACGGCGAGGCGATGCTCCTGTGCGTGTTCCTCTGCCTGGTGGGCGTGGGGGCGGGCATCGCGCTGCGGATCCGCTCCTATGTGTACCTGGGCTCGGCGTTCCTGGTGACGGCGGTGGCCGCCAACCTGGTGCGCTTCGGCATGCGCGACCACCGCATCGGCGCGCTGTTCCTGTCGATGCTGGGACTGCTCGTGGTGGGATTCATGGTGGTGCTCAGCGCCCACCGCGCAGCCCTGCTCCAGAAGTACGCGCGGGTGCGCGACCTGCTCGCGACCTGGGAGGGATGATCGCTGTTTGACGTAAAACGATTCCGGGGTTGAATGCGCCCGCGTTCACCCCCGGAGGACTTGTTGCTGCTGCGCCGTTCGTCGCTCGTCACCCTGATGTCGCTGGGCTGCCTGGTGGGTTGTGCGCACGTCCCGGACGCCGCGCCTCGCATGGCGGTGGAACTTCCGGTCGCGCCCGTCGCGCGGCCCTCCGTTGATGCCCCAAGCGTCGCGTCGGTGGGGGCAGCCGGTGCACTGGGCGTGAAGGCGGAAGCGCCTCCGCCGCTGGCCTTCGTGATGCCGGAGGGCAGCGCGGGACTGGCGGCGCTGCTGGAAGCGGATCCGCACCCGGTGCCGGAGGAGGCGGGCGTCATCGCGGCGGCGCTGGAGGCCGCGGCGCTCTTCACGGGGCCCACGCAGGGGCCGGGCGGCTTCTGGGACGAGCTGCTGCCGCCGCCGTCGAAGCTGGCGCGCGGCATCGTGGCGCGCGCGGCGCAGCTGGTGGGCGCGCGGCGGTTGGACCGCTCGGTGCCCAATGACTGTTCGGGGCTGGTGCGGCTGGCGTACCTGCAGGCCGGCATCGACCTGGTGGCGCACGGCTTCCTCGCGGGCGAGAACGCGGTGACGGGCATCTTCCGTCGCGCGCAGGCGGCGGGCGCGGTGCACCGGTTGAACCCGCGTCCGGGCGACCTGGCGTTCTTCAAGGAGACGTACGACCGCAACCGCGACGGCAAGCGCAACGACGGCATGACGCACATCGCGGTCGTGGAGTCCGTGGCGCCAGACGGCACCGTGACGTTCATCCACCGGGGCGGCAAGGGCGTGTCGCGCAGCCGCATGAACCTGGCGCGTCCCACGGTGCACAAGCTGAACTCGGGTGCGCTGCTCAACGATTTCATCCGACCGGCGAGCAAGGGGATGCGCGCGTACCTCGCGGGTGAGCTGTTCGTCGCGTTCGCTTCACCTGGAGGTTTGTAGTCTCACGGCAGTCGCAGGGGACGCACGGCGAGCGCGTTTGAATCCAAGCGCGGGTGTGGCGTCATCTCGCGCATGAGACTGCCCCTTCTGCTGGGAAGCCTGTTGCTGTCGTCCGGCTGCATCGTGGCGGAGACGCGCCCTTCGCGTCCGCACCCGAGGCCCCCGCCGTCGCGTCCCGTGGCGATGAGCTACGACGAAGCCGTGCGGCGCGGGTTCGACCAGTGCCGTGCGCGCGGCTACCGCTGCGACCTGCAGGAGGCGCACCTCACCGGCAAGGACGTGTGGAAGGTGAAGTTCCGTGTGAATGGCCGGGGCGAGAAGGGCCACCTGCACCTGGACTACGACGCGTACTCGCGCAACCTCATCAAGGTGAACGACAAGGTGAAGGGCAAGGGCCGCGACTGGGACGACGACTGGGACGGCCCGGGGCGTGGCAAGAAGAAGGGCCACGCGCACCGGGACGACTGAAGCACCGCGCATTTTCAGCGCGAGGTCTCCTTCAGCAGGGCCTCGGTGTGGTCGAGCAGCTCCGGCCCACCGGGCTGCTCGTGGCCGGGGATGATGACGCGAGCGTTGGGGAAGTGCTCGCGCTCGCGCTGGATGCTCGAGGGCCACGCGGCGACGTCCGCGTCCTCCAGATTGCCCAGGTGCTTCGCGCGGGCGTCCTTGATGAAGCAGCCGCCGTAGAGGATGCCTGACGCCGGATGCATGACGACCAGGTTGTCGGGCGAGTGCCCCGCGCCGGGGAAGAACACCGACAGCGGCCCGAAGTCCTGCGCATCCGCCAGCCGCTTCGAGGGAACAGGGTTGCCCTGCTTGCCCGCGCGCAGCGCCGTGTCCTCGCGAGCGTGGACGGGGATGCCCTGCGCGTCCAGCGTGGGGATGCCGCCGGTCCGGTCGAGGTGGAAGTGCGTCACCACGGCGGCGCGCACCGGATGGTGGAGCGTGTCGCGGGCCCAGGTGAGCAGCGCTTGGGCGTGCTCCGGCGTCCAGCCGGTGTCGACGAGGATGGACGCGTCACCGTCCTCCACGAGGAGCCCGTTCGCGGTCACACCCGCCCAGTCTCCGCCTGCTTCCGTGACATGCATCCACACGCCAGGCGCCATGCGCCGCACCCGCACGTCCTTCGCGAGCACGAACTCCTCCTGCTGAGACAGGGGAGGAGGCACGGAGGGCGCGGAGGCACAGGCCGTGAGGAGAAGCAGGAGGGGACCGCAGCGCAGTGGATTCATGGGGCTCCAGTGAGGGGACCGCGAGAGAGGCCCGCCGCGAGTGCAAGATGGATGCACAGCGGATCCGCATGGAGCGCGTGGTCTGCGTGACACACGCGCGTCCTTGGAGCCACGCTACGGCGCGGACTTCTTCTTCAGCTCTTCGATGGCCCGGTTGAACGTCTGCGGGTTGCAGGCCTTGCCGCCTGGCGGGTTCCCTGCCGCGCGCGTGAGGGCGGGCAGGGCGGCGGCGTTGCCCAGGTTCATCAGCCGCAACGCTGCTTTCGTGCGCACGCCGCAGTCGCTGGACTCCAACGAGGCGGAGTAGAGCCCCACCAGGTCCAGGCCCTCGCTGTCCCTCGAGTCCAGATAGCGCAGCGCGCCCCACTGCTTCGTCGAGGGTGCTCCCCGGGCCAGGGACTCGAGATGGGAGCGCACCGTCGTAGCGGGCAGCGCCTCCAGGGCCCGGCGCGCGGAGAGGTCCTTCTCGTTGTCTCCGAAGTCCGCGGCGAGCCCGTCCAGGAGCCGCGGCTCCGGCGCCTTCCTGCCTTCCTCGTCGAGGCCCAGGATGAGGCCGTGCTCCTCGTTGTGCCTGTTCAGCGCGTGCTTCGCCACCGCGCGCAGCAGCGTCGCTTCCGCGTCAGCCGGTGCGCCTGGCGCCTCCAGCCGCTGGAGCGCCTCCTTGGGCTTGTCTTCGTCCAGCAGCCCGCGCGCCTGCACCCGCGGATCATTCGCGTGCACCGTCCAGGCGATGCCCAACCCCAACAGCGCCAGCGCTCCCACGGCGCCGCCAGCCACCACGCGCGGACGCTGACGCAGGAGTGCCACGCCCTCGCGCGCCTTCGTGAGCAGGCCCGCCAGCGGTGACGGCTTCATCCCGGAGTCGGGGAGGCCCAGCGCCGCGCCGAACGGCGAACCCTCCGTCGCGCGCGTCACCCGGTACAACTGCACCTTCTCATCGCGCCCGGGCAGGGGAATGGTGCCGCAGGGCTCGGCGGCGGCCTCGGCGCGGTTGCGCACCATGTTCACGGCTTCGGTGAAGGTCACCTCGTCCGCGGCGGCCACGTGCTCCACCGCCTTCACGACCTCCATCGGCTCGCCGAGCACGGAGTCGTTCGTCACCAGCACCTCGCCCGCGTGCAGACACACGCGGACGTGGAGCTGGTGCTCTTCCGGCACCGTCTGGTTGTAGCGCCATAGCGCCTGCTGCATCGCCATGCCGCAGCGGATGGAGGCGCTGGGGGCCCGGAAGACCGCGACCAGTGCGTCTCCGCGCTTCTGCACCAGCTTCCCGTCGTGCTCGCGCACCAGCGGCATCAGCAGCCGGTCGTGCGTGTCCAGCATCCGCGCGTTCTCCTCGTGCGTCTGCCGGCTCATCCGGTCGGTGAAGCCCTGGATGTCGGTGAGCATCACCGTCACGTTCTGCGCCTTCGTCACCGCCGCGCCGCCCGTCACCGCTCCCAGTGCGCCCGACAGCAGGCCCGTGGTGCCGAACGCCGCCGTGCCCGTGCGCGGCTGGGCCTGTACCGGGGGCGCCGTCACCGAGGGCGCAGCCTGTGCCACGCCGAACGCCGACGTGCCGGAGCCCGGTCCCGCGGGCGCGGGATTCACGCCGAACGCCGCCGTGCCCGAACCGGAGCCGGCCGGTGCCGGGTTCATCCCGAAGCCGGCCGTGCCGGCCGGGGGCGTCGTGTTCGCGTGGACGATGGGCGTGCCCTGGCCAGGCGTGAACGCCATCAGCGCCGCGTGCGCCAGGCCCAGCGCGTCCGCCAGCTCGTTCGCCGTCTGGGGCCGCTTCGCCGGGTCCTTGTCCAACAGCCGCATCACCAGCGACAGCAGCCCCACGTAGCGCGACAGCTGCGGCGCCGCGCGATCCAGCGGCAGCGGCGCGTGCGAGGCGTGCTGCGACAGGAAGTGGCGCGGCGAAGGCCCGTCGAACGGCAGCCGCCCGGACAGCACGCGGTAGGCCAGCACTCCGAAAGAGTACAGGTCGCTGCGCGTGTCCACCTTCGCGCCCACGGCCTGCTCTGGCGACAGGTACTCCGGCGTGCCCAGCACCACGCCCACCTGGCTGAGCGCGCTGCCCGCCTCCGGCTCCACCAGCCGCGCGATGCCGAAGTCCAACAGCCGCGCCTGTTCCCCTCGCGCGGACGGGGAGATGAGGACGTTCTCCGGCTTCAGGTCGCGGTGGATGATGCCCTTGTCGTGGATGGCGGCCAGCCCTTCCGCCAGTTGCTGGAGCAGCGCCAGCGCGCGGGGCGCGAGCAGCGGGCCGCCCTGGAGCGCGTCGTAGAGGCTCTGCCCCTCCACGAACTCCATGACGAGGCACGCGGCGTCGCCGGACTGGCCGAAGTCCACGATGCGCACCACCGCCGGGTGCTCCACCGCGGAGAGGAGGCGCGCTTCGCGCTTGAAGCGCTCGGCCATGCCGGCCTGGGCGTGCAGATCGTGGTGGAGGACCTTGATGGCGACCTTGCGGCCCAGGGAGACCTGCTCACCCAGGTACACCTCACCCATGCCCCCAGAGCCCAGGGGCTTGAGAACCCGGAATCGACCGTCGAGAACCAGTGCGTCGGGGGCCAGCACGGCGCGGCATCTTGCACGGCTTCCGCCCAGGGCGCATGACGTTCCTCCAGGACGGAATCACCTGGGCAACGCCTGGGTACGCCGTGCCCCGCCGCCTGCCTCCCAGCCAAGGGTTTGCCTAAAAATTCCAGGGCTTAGGGGTCATGGTAGCCTCCCCAGCCTCCTCCGATGGCCACCGATAGCGAGTCCCCCAAGCCCGTTGCGCCTGCTTCCGGCGCCGCCCCCGAGCTTCGCCTGCTGGATCGGCGTGCGTTCGTGGGCTTTCCGGCATTGGAGGTCCAGCCCGGGCTGCGCATCGCCGACTTCGCGCTCCAGATTCCGGACGTCAGCTTCCCGTTCAACGTCAGCGCGGGCGCCACGCGCTACCAGCGCAAGAAGCTGCTCTTCGGCTTCCTGGAGCTGACGGTCGACGCGGACCTCGTCACGCGCAAGGTGGCGGAGCTGGCCGGGCGGCTCGCGGGCATCGAGGAGCTGCGGCTGCACTTCCGCCCCGGCTACCTGGAGGGTCAGGGCCGGCTGCCGGCGCCGGAGCGCACGCCGTTCACGTTCAAGATCGCCTTCGACGCGGACGGGGACCGGCTGGCCGTCTACGTCTACGACGTGCGGCTGTATGGCTTCTCCGCCACGCCGTCCGTGCAGCTGCCGGGCCTGCTGTCCGAGGCCGTGGGCGCGCTGGGCCTGCTGCCGGACGTGGAGGTGCGCGGCGCCACCGGCTTCTCCACCCGCGTGCTGCCCGCGCTGTGTGAACTGGCCGCGCTGAGCCGGGGCTACAAGGTGCCCACGCTGGACACCGCGCGCCTGTCCGCGGCGGAGGTCTCCAGCACCGGCCTGCGTCTGCGCTTCGCCGCCGGAGGGCTGCCGCCGCCCGCCGCGCCGGACGAGGAGCTGATGCTGGCGCTGGAGGGTGCTCGGGCCTTCGCGGACGCGGAAGGCCTGGTCGCGCAGGGACGGCTCGCGGAGGCGCGGCAGGCGTACCTCCAGGCCGGGGACGCGCAGGACGCGCACCCGTTCGCGGCGGAGCGGTTGCTGGCGCTGCTCGTCGCGGATCCGCAGGCGCATGACCTGGCCCTGGACGTGGCGGCCACGCTGTCTCGCCGGCGCGACCGCAGCCCCGCTGCGCTGTGGGGCGAGGCCGTGGTGCGCGAGCGCCGGGGCGAGGGTGCCCGCGCGGCGGAGCGCTACCTGGCGCTGTGCGCGCTGGCCCGCCGCACGTCGGAAGAGGCCGCCGCGTTCTTCGCCGCCGAGGCCGCCGCGCGCTCCTCGCGCGACACCGCGCCCCAGGTGGCGGTGAAGGCGCTGCATGAGCTGCTGGGCCTCAAGCCGGACCACCTGCCGTCATTGAAGGCGCTGGCTCGGGCGTCGGATCAGGCCCGCGACCGGGCGGGCGCGGTGCGGGCGTACCGGCGGCTCGCGGCCCTGGCTCGCGATCCGTTGGAGGCCGCGGACGCGCACGTGCATCTGGCGCGGCTGTGCGCGCAGACGGAGGACGACATCGCGGGGGCCCGGCTGCACTGCGAGGCCGCGCTGCGTCTGTCGCCGGACCAGCCGGACGCGCTGCTGCTGTTGGGCGAGCTGTGCCACCGCGGCGGTGAGCACCTGCGCGCGCTGAAGGCGCTGGACCGGCTGCGCGAAGTGTCCATGGCGCGCCATGAGCTGGACCGCGTGGGACAGGCGGACCTGCTCGCCGGCCGGGTGTGGGAAGAGGGCCTGAAGCAGCCGGAGAACGCGCTCTTGCGCTACCGCGAGGCGGTGTCGCTGCTGCCCGGTGAGCCTGAGCCGCTGTTCGCCTCCGCGCGCGTGGCCGAAGGCCTGGGCCGGTTGCAGGAGGCCCTGAGCGGCTATCAGCAGGCGCTGGAGCTGGCGGGGCCGGCGCCGCGCTCGGAGAGCGTCCGTCACGCCGCGCACGAGAGCCACCACGCGCTGGCGCGGCTGTCGCGCACGAAGCTGGGCGACCCCGCGCGGGCCCGTGAGCACCTGGAAGCGGCGCTCGCGTTGGATCCGCGCGACGCGGTGGCGCTGGATGAACTGATTCCGTACTTCCGCGTCACCGGCCGCTCGCAGGAGCTGGCCGAGGCGCTGGAGAAGGCCGCCGCCCTCAAGGAGGAGCCGAAGGCCCGCGCCGCGCTGTGGGCCGAAGCGGGCGAGCTGTACCGGGGCAAGCTCCAGCAGGCGGACAAGGCCGACAAGCTGCTCACGCTCGCGCTGGAGGCGGACGGCGACCACCGGCCCGCGCTGGAGTCGCTGCTCGCGCTGGCCGAGGCCCGCCGCGACGGCGCGCAGCTCACCCGCTGCCTCGCGGCGCTGGCGCGCCTGACGACGGAGCCGAAGGAGCGGGCGCAGAAGTACCGCCGCCTCGCGGTGGCCGCGCGCGACCTGGCCTTCGACCTGGACCTCGCCGTGCACGCGCTGCAGGAGGTGCTGCGCGCGGAGCCGGACGACCTGCCGGCGCTGGGCGAGCTGTGCGCGTTGCAGCGCAAGCGCTCCGACCTGGCGGGGCTCGCCACCGCGCTGGAGGACCGCGCGCGGGTGGCCGAAGCGCAGGGCGACAAGCGGCTGGCGGCGGCGGCGCTGCGCGAACTGGCGGGCGTGCTGGAGGCGCGGCTGGGGCGCGTGGGCGACGCGCTGGTGGCGCTGGAGAAGGCCGCGCGGCTCGCTCCGGACGCGGCGGTGCTGCTGGACCTGGCGGACCTGAGCCTGCGCTGCGAGCGGCCCGAGCACGCCCGGCGCGCGCTGGAGTCGCTGCTGGCCACGCTGCCGCGCACCGCGGCGCCGGAGAAGCTGGCGGACGTGCGCGCCCGGTTGGGCCGTGCGTGCGAGCTCTTGGGTGACCGCGAGGGCGCCATCGCCGCGTACGCGCAGGCGTTCCCGCTGCGGCGGCTGGACGACGTGCTCGCCACGCGGCTGGAGGCCCTCTACACGGAGGCCGGTGAGACGCAGGCGCTGGCCGAGCTGTGGGCCACGCGCGCGCAGGCGCTGGCGGGAGCGGACCGTTCGGAGGAGGCGGCGCCGCTGTTCCTCCAGAGCGCTCGCGCCCTGCTGGAGCGCGGAGAGAAGGCCGCCGCGCTGATGCGCCTTGCCTCCGCGCTGGAGGCGAGCCCCGAGGGACCGCTCGCCGCGGAAGTGCTGGAGGCCCTGGCCGAGCTGGAGCTGGAGCGCGGCGAGAAGCTGGAGGCGGCGCGGCTGTACGCGCGGCGGGCCACGTTGGTGCCGGATGAGCGGGCGGGTGCGAAGCTGCTCTTCCGCGCGTCGCTGCTGGCCGCGGGCACGAGCCGCGAAGAGGCCTTCCTCGCAGAGGCGCTGGAGCGCGACGCGACGTTCGCGCCCGCGCGCATCCGCCGGGGCGAGCTGCGGCTGGCCACGGATGCCCGCGCCGCGCTGGAGGACTTCGAGGCGGTGCTGGCCCTGCCGCCCGCGGACGTGGATGCCCCTCGCGAAGCGGAGCGCGTGGCCCTCACTCGCAAGGCCGCCACCGCCGCCGTGCGCGCGAACCGCACGGACGCGGCGCGGCGCCTGCTCGCGGAGTTCTCCGCGCGCACGCCGGAGGACCTGGACGCGCGGCTGGAGCTGGCCGCGCTGCACCGCAAGGCCGGCGCCCGCGAGGCCCTGGCGGACCTGCTGGTGGAGCTGTGGCCGCGCCTCTCCGGAGACGCCCGCCGTCAGGCCCGCCGCGAGCTGGCCGAGCTGTGCCTCTCCCTGGGCCGCGCGAGCGCCGCGGCGGATTCGCTGCGCAGCCTGCTGGCGGAGGAGCCGCAGGACGCGTGGGCGGCGCAGGCCCTGCTGGAGCTGCTGCCTCCGCCCGGCACGGGCACCCCGGAAGAAGAGTCCGAGCGGCTGGAGCTGCTGGGCACGCTGGTGGCCGCCGCGTCGGGTGAAGCCCGCGCCGAGCTGCTCGCGCGCCGGGCCATGCTGCACCGGAGCGCTGGCCGCATGGGTCCCGCGCGCGATGACTGCGCCCAGGCCGCGAAGCTGTCGCGCCGGCCCGCGCCGCTGCTGCTGATGCTGGCGGAGCTGGCGCGAGAGGCGTCGGACGCGCCCGCGGAGCTGGATGCGTGGCGCCGCGCCGTGGCCGCCGACGCCACCCTGGGCGCCCGTGCCCGGGAGCGGCTGCTGGCCCTGGCCACCGTGCTGCTGGAGAAGGACGAGCGCGCCTCCGCCGGAGACGCGCTGCGCGCCGCCATCGCGCTGGAGCCGCCCGCCGACGCACGGTGCGATGCCTTCTTCCAGCTGGCCGAGCTGGCCCGCCGTGAAGGCAAGCCCGCGGACGAAGCCGCCGCGCTGGCCGAGGCCGCGCGCCAGGGGCCCATCGCCCGCCGCGTGGAAGCGCTCCTGATGCGCGCCGCGCTGCTCGAAGGTCAGGGGGACCGCGAGGCCGCCGCACGCGACCTGGAATCCGCGCTCGGCCTGGCACCGCGCCACGAGGAAGCCACGCTCGCGTTGCAGCGCGTGCTGCGCGACCTGGAAGACTGGGCCCGGCTCGCGGAGCTGCTCGCCGCCGAGGCGCCCCACGCGCCGCCCTCCGCCGCCGCGTCGCTGTACTCGGAGCTCGCGAGCCTCTACCTCGACCGGTTGGGGCAGGGCGCGCCCGCCGAGGCCGCGCTGCGCCAGGCGCTGCGGCTGACCCCGGCGGACGCGGCGGTGCGCCGGCGGCTGGTGTCGCTGGTCGCGGGGCGCGGAGAGCTGCTGGAGGCCGCGGGCCTGCTGGAGGCCGCGGCGGAGGACGCCGACGCCGCCGAGGCCGCGGCGCTGCTGCGCGAGGGTGTCACCTACGCGCGGCAGGCCCAGGAGCTGGACCGGGCGCTGGCCCTGGCGCGTCGCGCGCATGAGCGGGTGCCCGCGAAGGGCGAGGACCTGGCCACGCTGGCGGACCTGCTCTACCTGCGCGGCGCGGTGCGCGAAGCCCTGCCGTTGCAGGAGGCCCTGGTCCAGGCCGCGGACTTCCGCGCGGCCCCGGAGGCGGCGGAGGCCACGAGCCTGCGCCTGGGCGACCTGGCCGAGCAGGCCGGCGACGTGAAGCGCGCGGTGGCCGCGTACCGGTACCTGCTCACGCAGCGTCCGCTGTGCGAGCGCGCCGTGGAGCGGCTGTCCGCATTGCTGGAGCGCGACGACCCGCGCGGCGCCTTCGAGGTGCGCGTCGCCCACGCGCGCGTGCTGGCGCCGTCCGAGGACACCGTCGCGCGGCTGGTGTCGCTGGCGGAGCGGGCGCGCGAGGCGCTGGCGGACGCGGGCATCGCCGCATCGCTGCTGTCCCACGCGGCGCAGATGGCGAAGGAGCCCCTGCCGCTGCGCCGCCGGCTCGTCGCCCTCTATCGCGAGACGGGCCGCACGTCGGAGCTGCTGGCGGAGCTCCAGCCGGTGGCCGCGCTCAGCCTCCAGGCCGGGGACGTGGACGCCGCGCTCGCGGCCTACGACGAGGAGGCCCGGCTCGCGGAGTCGATGGGCCGCACGGACGAAGCGCTGCGCTCGCTCGCCAACGCCCGTGACCTGCTCGCCGCCGGTGAACGCAACGCGGAGGCCGCCGCGTGCGAGCGCCGCCGCGCGGAGCTGCTGCGCGACGTGAAGCTGGACCTGAACGCGGCGGAGGCCTCGCTGGAGCGTGCCTTCGAATTGGCCGCGGAGCTGGACACCGCGCGCATGGGCGCGGCCCTGGCCGAGCGCCGCGACGACGCGGCCGCCGAGGCGCGCTGGTGGGAGCGCGGGCTGCCCCGGATGACGGGCACGCGTGAGGGCGCGGCGGTGCTGCTGCGTCTGGCCCGCCTGAACCTGGGCGAGCTCGCGGACACGCCGAAGGCGGAAGGCTTCCTGCGCCAGGCCCTGCGCCAGGACCGGTGGCTCACGGAAGCCGAAGGTCTGCTCGCGGAGCTGCTGGAGCGCGACGGCCGGCTCGCGGAGCTGGCCGCCTGGTACGAGGAGTGCGCGGAGTCGGAGATCGACGCCGACCGTCACGCGGCGCTGCTGTACCAGGCCGCGGTCCTCTACCGCGACCGCGCGAACAAGCCGGAGGCCGCCGCCGCCGCGCTCATCGCCGCGCGCGCCGCGAAGCCGGACGACCTGAACCTGACCGCGCAGGCCGCGGAGCTGTTGCACCAGGTGCGCCGCCCCGCGGACGCCGCGGAGTTCGACGCCATCCTGTTGGAGGCGGATCCATTCCGGGAGCCCGTCTTCACGCGCCACCGCGCCTACCTGGAAGAGAGCGGCGAGCGCCAGGCCCTGGCCGAGCTGATGCTCCGCCGCGCCGAGCGCCAGACGCCCGCCGAGGCCGCCGAGAGCTACCTCGCCGCCGCGAGCGCCTTCCGCGAAGAGGGGGCCCGTGAGCGCGCCATCCTCTGCGAGGACCGCGCCTTCGAGCTGGATCCCGCCAACGCGGAGGCCTTCCATCACGTGCGCGAGCGCGCCGCCGGAGACGTGCGCCGGCTGGCGGACCTGCTGGGCCAGCGCGCGGAGGCCGTGACCCCGGAAGAAGCGCTGCCCCTGTTGCGTGAGCGGGCCCAGCGCCTGCTGGATGCGGGCGAAGCGCTCAAGGCCGCGGAGGCCTTCGACGACTACCTGGGCCGCGCGGGCGGCGACGTGGACGCCCTCTGCGCGCGCGCCGAGCTGGCCGCCCAGGGCGGAGGCCCCGCCGCCGCGCAGCCGTATGACCGCCGGGTGCTGGCGCTGGGCGGGGACTCGCTGCCGGTGCCGGTGCGCGTGCGCACGTGGCTGCGCCTGGGCCATGCGTCGCTCGCGTCGGGCGCGTTCCACGACGCGGCGGATGCCTTTGAAGCCGTGGTGTCGCTGGAGCCGGAGGGCGCGCGCGGCGGTGAGGCGCTGTCGCTGCTCGCGGAGGTGCACTCGCGCACGGGCAATGGCCCCGGCCTGTACCGGGCGTCGTTGCAGCTGGCGCGCAGGGCCCAGGACGCGGCGACGGAAGAGGTGCTGCTGCGCCGCGCGGCCGACCTCTTCGACGATCCGCGCGAGGCCATCGACGCGCTGGTGCCCCTGGCCCGGCTGCGTCCGGCGGACGCGGGCGTCATCGACCGTGCGGTGGAGGGCCTGCGCGCCCTGGGCCGCCATGGCGACCTGCTGGGCATCTACGAAGCGGGCGCGGAGGCCGCGGGAGGCTCGCGCGCCGCGGAGCTGCTGCTCGCCGCCGCGTCCGTGGCGAACGAGTCGCTGTCGGACGCGGACACGGCCTGGGCCCTCACGCGCCGCGCGGCGGAGGCGGATCCGGAGAACCCGGCCGCCCTGCGCGCGCTGGTGGACGGCCTGCGTGCGCGCAAGGAGTCCACGGAGCTGCTCGCCGCGCTGGAGCGGCTGATTCCGCTCACGGACGACGCGGACGAGTCCGCGGTGCTCCGGCTGGAGTTCGCGGGGCTGGCGAAGGACGAGGCCCGCGAGGAAGCCGCTCGCGACGCGCTGGAGGCCGTGGTGGCGCGCGGCGCTTCCGGTGCCGGCTATGCCGACGCGCTGGAGGCCCTGGAGCCGCTGCTCGGTGATGCGCACGCGCGCCGCGCTGAAGTCCGCGTGGCCCGCGCGGAGCTCGCGTCGGGCGAACAGCGCGTGTCGCTGCTGGTGGCCGCCGCGCGCGCCTTCGAGAAGGCGGGCCTGCTGGAAGACGCGCTGAAGGCCGCGAAGGCCGCCGTCGCCACGGAGCCGGACCTGCGCGCCGCGCTGCTCGTCGCGCACCTGCACCGCGCCTCCGGAGACGCGCCCCGCGCGGCCCGCGCGCTGTTGCAGGCGGCCCGGCTCGCCGCGCCGGAAGAGCGTCCCCCGCTGCTGCTGGAGGCCGCCGGCCTCTGGGAGAAGGCGGGCGAGATGGGCGAGGCGCTGGAGGTCGTCGAGCGCATCGCCACCGACGCGCCGGACATGCTGTCCGCGTCGGAGCTGGCCGAGCGCTTCGCCCGGCTGGGCGCCTTCGCGCGCGCCCTGGACGTGGGCTTCGCGCCCGCCATGGCCGCGGGCGAGTACACCGACGCGCTGGCCATGGCCGCGCAGGCGGGCGACGCGGCCCGCACGCGCGTGGCCCTCTGGGCCCTGGTCGCGACGCCGGACGCGGACCCCGCCCACGCCACCGCGCTGGCGGACGGACTGCGCGAGGACGCGGAGTGGGAAGGCCTGCTGGAGCTGGCGGCCCTGTCCTACGAACGTGACGCCGCCTTCGCCGTGGCGCTGCGCGACGAGGTGCTGCGCGCCCGTCCGGCCCCGGTGCTCGCGCGCCTGCGCGCCCTGGAGGAGCTGGGCGGAGAGCCCGGCCTCGGCGCGCGCCTGATGCTCCTGCTGCCGGAGCTGGGCCTGGAGCCGGAAGCCCTGGCCGAAGCGGTGCTCGCCCGCGTGCGCGCGCTGCCGGAGCCCGCGAAGCTGGAGTCCCTGGCCTTCGCCGCGGACGGCTGGCCCGCGCGCCGCGAGGAGCTGCTGCGCGAGCGCTACACCCTGGAGCGCGAGCTGGGCCGCCTGGAGTCCGCGGAGCGCACGCTGGCGCTCATCGCCCAGGACACGAAGGACGCGAAGGCGCGCGCGCTGCTGCACCTGGAGCGCGGCGAGCTGCTGCAAGGCCCGCTGGCCCAGCCCGCCGAGGCGCGCGAGGCCTTCGAGGCCGCCCTCACCGACGACGCGGACAGCCTCGCCGCCGTGCAGTCGCTGCTCGCGCTGGTGGACGAGGCGCGCGAGTCCACGGTGTTCCTCACGCTGGCGGACACCCTCGCGAAGCTCGCGGGCGCCGACGCGTGGGCGCCGTACCGCGAGCGGCTGGCGGACGCCTACGAAGCGCAGCAGCGCTGGGCCGAAGCGGCCACGCAGCTGGAGCAGCTCCCGGACACGGACGAGCGGCTGGCCCGCCGCGTGAAGTTCGCCGAGGCGCGCGGCATGGTGGGCGAAGCGCTGCGGCTGCGCGAGCGCCTCACGCAGGACCCCGCGGAGCTGGAGGTCATCCTGCGCGGCTACCTGGACGCGCAGCTCGTGGGCCCGGCGGTGCGTCTGGCGGAGCGGCTCGCGGATGCGCGGCAGCTCACGCCCGCGCTGACGCGGTGGGTGACCGAGCGCTTCTCTCCGACCCCGGACGGCGCGGTGCTCGCGGTGCGCTTCTGGCCCGCGCTCCTGCGTGAGAAGTGGCCGGACGTGGACGGCTGGACGCTGTACGCGGAAGCGCTGCGCGCCCTGGGGCGTCCGGAGGCGGAGCGCACGGACGGCATCGGCGCCGCGCTCGTGGGCAGTGAGGCCCCCGCGCCGCGCGCGCCCGTGTCCCGGCTGGAGCGCCCCTCGCAGGACTTCCAGCACCCGGAGCCGGATGGCCTGGTGCCCGTGACGGAACAGAGCCTCGCGCGGCTGCACGTCGCGCTGAAGCCGGTGCTCGAATCGCTGGGCGCGCAAGCCGTGCGCGTGTCCGTCGACCCGCGCGGCGGCGTGGAGGCGTACCTCACGTCGCCGGACGCGCTGGTGCTGGGCGCGGGCGCGCTCGGCTGCTTCGGCGCGGTGGAGCTGGGCTGGCTGTGCGCGCTGGCGCTGGCGTTGGGCTCGGAGGGCGTGGAGTTCACCCGTCCCGGCGCGGTGCTGGCGTGGGAGGACGCGGTGGTGGCGGCCTGGCGCGCGATGCCCGCGTCGCTGGCGGCGGGGCGCGTGCTGGCGCGGCTGGACGCGGACGTGCGTGGCGGTGACCCGGCCAGCGTGGATGTGGGTGCGGTGCTGTCCCGCAGCGAGGCCTTCCGCCAATTGGCCCTGGCGTCGCTGGACGCCTAACCTGGAGCGCGTCATGCACCTGAAGCGACTGGCAGTGGCGCTCTTCCCCGCGGCGGCCCTGGCCGTGGCGGTGGGCTGTTTCTCCGACCCCGTCTACCCGGGCGACCAGGTGATGGGGACGTTCCGCTTCCAGGCGAAGCTGGATGCGGCGCGCACCACGTGTGACGCGGGCTCGCGCGACTTCGCGCAGCTGGACGACGCGGGCAGCTTCTACTTCGAGGGCACCTTCTCCCGCGACACGGACGCGGGCACGGGCTTCTTCACCGTGCAGGGCTTCTCACGCGACGCGGGCTACACCGACCAGAGCGTGTCCTCCACCCACCGCGCCATCGCGCGCCGCGACTCGTGCGGCACCGGCTGCGAGGACTCCGAAATCGAGGAGGCCATGAACGTGATGCTCCTGAGCGACAGCCAGGCGCGCAACGTGGCCCGCGACTGCAAGCGCCTGGACGGCGGCGTGCCGGAGGGCGACATCCCCGCGCCCACGGAGAACGGCTACGACGTGTCGCTCGCGTGCGGCACGCTCCAGGACATCTTCCTGCCGGGCAAGGGGGCGAGCTGCAAATGCAACCCGTCCACCTGCACCACCGTGTACACGTTGAGCGGCGACCGCATCGACTGAAGCACCCGGGGCCAGTCCCCGTCGTGTAACGTGCGCCGCCCCGAAGTGGAGGATGGAATGGCGAAGCGTGCGGTGGTGCTCCTGTCCGGAGGCCTGGACTCAACGACGTGCCTGGCGATGGCGAAGGCGGACGGCTTCGAGCCGGTGTGCCTGTCCATCGCCTACGGACAGCGCCACTCGGTGGAGCTGGAGCGGGCGAAGAAGGTCGCGGCCACCATGGGCGTGCGCGACGTGCGCGTGGTGACGGTGGACCTGCGGCAGGTGGGCGGCTCCGCCCTCACGGACGACATCCCCGTGCCCAAGGACCGCACGGAGGACGCCATGTCCCACGACGTCCCCGTCACCTACGTGCCCGCGCGCAACGCGCTGTTCCTCTCCATGGCGCTGGGCCTGGCGGAGGTGGTGGGCGCCACGGACCTCTACATCGGCGTCAACGCGGTGGACTACAGCGGCTACCCGGATTGCCGCCCGGAGTTCATCCGCTCCTTCGAGGCCATGGCCCAGCTGGCCACCAAGGCGGGCGTGGAGGGCGCGACCTTCAAGGTGCACGCGCCGCTCTCCGGCCTCACCAAGGCGCAGATCATCCAGGCCGGCGTGAAGCTGGGCGTGGACTACGGGATGACGCACTCCTGCTACGACCCGGACGCCCAGGGCCGCGCGTGTGGCCGCTGCGACAGCTGCCTCTTGCGCGCCAAGGGCTTCCAGGAAGCGGGCGTGCCGGACCCCACCGTGTACACGGACGGGGCGCGCTGATGCTCTCGGCGACAGGCCTCACGCTGACGCTGGCGCTGCTCGGAAGCGCACCGAAGACAGAGTTGGTGGACGCAACCACCGTCATCCCGGACCTGGTGCTGGACCTGCGCTACGCGACGAAGGACAACTTCCTCAAGCGGCAGGTGTACCCGGACGGCGCGCGGTGTCTGTTGTTGCCGGACTCGGTGAAGCGCCTGGCGAAGGCCGCGGACGCGCTGCGCGCCCAGGGCTACCGGCTGAAGGTGTACGACTGCTACCGGCCGCGCGCGGTGCAGTACGAGATGTGGAAGATATTGCCAAAGCCCGGCTACGTAGCGAATCCGCGCAAGGGCTCCAACCACAACCGGGGCGGGGCGGTGGACCTGACCCTGGTGACGAAGGACGGGGCGGAGGTGGAGATGCCCACCGCCTTCGACGACTTCACCCCCGCGGCGCACCACGGCTACACCGGCGGCACCGCAGCCTCGCGTGAACACCGCGAGGTGCTGCGCAAGGCCATGGAGGGCGCCGGCTTCCAGCGCAACCGGATGGAGTGGTGGCATTACGACCTGCCCGGCGCTACGAAATTGCCGGTGCTGGACGTGCCCTTCACCTCGGCCGAGTAGTTATTGGCTGACGGCAGTGGAGGGTCGGCCGCAGGCCCGGCGCATGGTTTGCCCCTCAATGGGCGCACCTGTCGAACCCTGTGGGTGGGGTATTTTCGCCTCTGTTCATTAATGGGCGGAAAATGCTAAATCCTGCCGCCTCTTTAACCGAGGCAATAACTCACCGGACCCCAATGAGTACACGGGCCGGCAGAGGGGGGCTATGCACTTACGAGTGTGGTTGGTGACGCTAGTGCTGTTTCTTAGCGCATGTGGAGCATCTGAAACAGACGACCCGGGCGAGACGCCGACACCGCGTCAGGATGCAGGCATCACGCCGGAGGATGCCGGTAGTCCTGACTCAGGATCGCAGGTAGTGGATGCAGGTGTCTCTGTTTGTGAGGGTATTCCGGATACAGGGCGGTGTGCCTCGGCGACACGCATTGAGGCATGCGTGACGCCAACCGGCGCCTCCTCGCCGCTCTTGATTGGCTACGACTGTGAGCGCGGAGAAAGTTGTGCCATTCGGCAGGGGAAGGCGGTGTGCGTACTTGCCGGAGCGTGTCGTGAGGGCGAATCCCAGTGTGGGAACACAGGTGCCCTGGAAACCTGCTCAAGCGGAAAGTGGGTGACCACGGCTTGCGCGGGTGGGTGCAATTCGAGTGTTCTGGGTAGCTTTTGCGCTCCGTCGATATCGAAGAAATCGTTGAGCGCCAAGGTGGCCTATGAGGCACGCGGCCCCAATGCTCAGCGGACAGACTGGGGGCCGCTCTGGAAAGCACCTGCCATTGGTGTGCTGGTCCTTTCTTATGCGGACGGGCAATTGTTGGACGTGGCGGTCGCGGGCAACGATGGAGACTTCACCATTGATGTTCCGACAACCCCCAAGGCATCGGACATGGTCGCCGTTGCTCTTGCGTCAAGTGACGGGGCCAATTCGCTTTCGTTTGCTGTTGTTGCTCCAGGGTATGCTGCGCCCGGGATGCAAGAGATTCTTGGGGATAAGCCAAATCCATCGCTCTGGTCCTATGCATTCAGGACTTCAAATATCACTGCCTCCTCTACGCTTACGATCACCGAGTCAATGGGGTCGGGCGCTGTCCGGGTCTATGATTATTTGCGATACGCATATGCGGTGGCGCGCCAGCGCTACGACGGACGCCCTGGATTGCCGCTTGTCGTTTGGCTGGGGTACGGAACGAGTTGGTCTTGTGGAGCATGCTTCGCACCAGTGCCTGCGCGTGTGTTCAATTTGCCATTCCTCGCGCAGATGTGGATTTCTGCGGATGTGAATCAACAGTATTGGGCGGACTCGGTTACCGGACATGAGTTGGGCCACTGGGCGATGGCGAGTTACGGAACCAGCCCTGAGGAGGGTGGACCTCACTCGATAGGAATTCCGACCTTTCCTGGCCAAGCATGGTCTGAGGGCTACGCGACTTGGTTCAGTTCCAACTTGCGGAGCGACAGTTACTACGTGGACAAACAGGGTGGATCCATGTTCTGGCTCAACCTTGATGCGCGTGCCTATTCTGCCGGGCAGCCTCCTTGGTCGCGTCCGTCCCCGAGCAAGGGCCTGATACAGTCCATGGATGAAAATGAGGTTTCAGCCATACTCTGGCGGCTTTCGATGTCGCGTCCATGGGGCCCCCAGGCGATAGATCGCGCCTTGAGTTCGCGGCAATTGAACGCGGCTCCCTTTTCGCGAGGCTATACGCGTCATACGTGGGACGTGGATAGGGGGACTGGTCAGTTAATCAACGTGAGAAACACGGGTGTTTCGCGTCCCATGTTGGCGGACTTCTTGGATGCGATGGTGTGTGAAGGCTTCCCGTCGAAAGCGGTGGATTCAGCAACCGAGCCGGCGGTTGCATACCCCTATCCAAGCAACGCTCCTATCTGCTTGGACTCAAGTTGCCGTAGTACTTGTTCTGGCTGTTGCCGGGCGGGCGTCTGCTTGGTGGGTACTGAGGCAGCCGCGTGTGGTGGGCCCGGTACCGCCTGTGAAGCATGTAGTGCCGGCCAGGTCTGTAGTTCCGGGGTGTGCACCGCTGGTTAGTGGATATGCCTGACAGGTTTGAGTGTTTTGCTCTCTATCGTCTGTAGGCGTTGCAAACGCCGAGGTTGCTATGGCTTGCCGTGTGTTTCGTGGATTGCTGGTGTCGACGATGATGTTGTTCCTAGGCGCTTGTCACCACCCTGACGTGGCCGCTCCAGGCTCTGGAGGAGGACAGCCGCGCATCTCGAAGGAGGTCCCTGCGAAAGAAGCGGCTCCTTCGGTTGAGGCAAGCCCACAGGCTCCTGCGGTGGTGCGCTGGACCCTTCTTGAGCAGAGCGCGAACCGGCTCCGGCTTCGCGCGGATATTCGCAAGCTGGCGGCTTTCGGTATCGACCTGACGGTGCAGGTACAGTCACCGAAAGGCGTCCGTGTGGTAGAGGGTCCTTCCTCCTGGGTGGTTCCGGCTGACGCTCAGCAAGGTACCTACAGCCGCGAACTCGCGTTCCAGATCGAGGGTCCGCCCAGCGAGCCCATTCGCCTCATGGCTGATGCCCAGGGCGAGGGGTTCGGGGTTCATGCGACGGACGCCTTCAATGTTCCCGGCGGAACGAAATCGCGTTCTGGCGAAGAGTCCCCTGCGGGTCCCCTGCCTCAACCGACGGGCCCTGCACTCCGCGTGGGAGACACGAACTTCGGGAACAGCGTTCCTGGCCAGTAGGTCGAAAAGCGCCGGCTGCCACCATGACCAGATGGCGTGGTGGCACCGGCATTACGACCTGCCCGGCGCTACGAAATTGCCGGTGCTGGACGTGCCTTTCACCCCCAAGGAGTGACGCCTGGCCGCTTGCCGCCCCAGTGGTTTCGGGCGGTTGCGTCATGGACTGCGCGTAAGTGGGCGCGCGCGGGGAGTGCCTGCTATTCCTGGCGTCCCATGAGTCAATCGCTCGCGGCCGGCCTGGAAAACACGCTCATTTCTCCGAACTCGGGAGCCGCCGCGCTGGCGCCCACGCTGGCGCCCGGTGGGTCCACGACCCAGCGGCGCAACACGGTGCTGCCGCGTGTGGAGTGGAAGGGCCAGCAACCCAGCGTGATTCCGCTACAGCGCGAGCGCTTCGAGGAAGTGCGCCCGCTGGGGCAGGGCGGGATGGGCGAGGTGGTGCTCATCCGCGACCACGACATCGAGCGGGAGGTCGCGCTCAAGCGGCTGCCCCCGGGCGCGGACCTGGACCGCGTACTGCGCTTCGTGGAGGAGATCCGCACGGTGGGCATGCTGGACCACCCGAACATCGCGCCCGTGCACGACGTGGGCGTGGATGAGCAGGGCCGGTACTACTTCCTGATGAAGCACCTGAAGGGCGAGACGCTGGAGTCCATCATCGCCCGGCTGCGCCGCTCGGAGCTGGACGCGCTGGTGCGCTATCCGTTCCAGGTGCGGGTGCAGATCTTCATGGGCGTGCTGCACGCGGTGGCGTACGCGCACGGCAAGGGCTTCATCCACCGCGACCTGAAGCCCGCGAACATCATGGTGGGCCCCTTCGGCGAGGTGACGGTGCTGGACTGGGGCCTCGCGCGCCGCGTGGGTGCTTCCGCCGCCAGGGCCCTCCCGGCGGGCGCGCCCACGGACCTGCACTCGGCCCGGCCGCTGCACACGGAGCTGGGCTCCGTGGTGGGCACGCCGCTCTACATGTCCCCGGAGCAGGCGCGCGGCGAGCACGACACGATGGACGCGCGCAGCGACGTCTACAGCCTGTCCGTCCTCTTCCACGAACTCCTGTCGCTGTCGCACTACCTGGAGGGACTCCAGGCGGTGCCGGACATCATGACGGCGGTGCAGACGCGCGAGCTGAGCATGGGGTCCATGCACAAGAACAGCGCGCAGGGCCCGGTGCCCGCGGAGTTGATGTGGTTCGTGAAGAAGGGGATGAGCAAGGACCCCAAGGACCGCTTCGAGTCCGTGGACGACATGGTGGCGCAGCTGCAGGCCGCGCTGGAGGGCCGCATCCACGTGCACTGCCAGCGCACGATGCTGAAGAAGACCCTGCACAAGGGCCTGCGCGCCGCGGACCGCAACCCCATGGCGCTCATGGCGGCGGGCCTGGTGGGCGCGGGCCTGGTCATCGCGTCGGCGGTGAACCTGGGCATGTCGCTCTTCGGTGCGCTGCTGCACTGAGCCTTCTGTCGCCCGGGCGGCGCGCGGTGTGATGGAGTGCCAGCGTGCAACGCCTCCGCCGCCTCCTCATGGCCTTCGTCCTCGTCACCGGCATGCTGTACCTCGCGCTGTGCGCACTCGCCTTCGCCGCGCAGCGCTCCCTCATCTATCCCGCGCCCCACACGGAGCCCGCGAAGCTGCGCGACCAGCCCGGCTTCGGCGTGGTGCCGCTGGCCACCGGCCTCAACGTGGACCGCTTCTATCTGCCCGCGCCTCCGGGAGCCCCCACCGTGGTGCACTTCCACGGCAACGGCGAGCAGCTCCTGTGGCAGCAGGGCCTGGGGCAGGCGCTGGGAGACGCGGGGCTGGGCTTCCTCGCGGTGGAGTACCCGGGCTACGGCGCGTCGCCGGGCAGCCCGTCGGAGGCGGGCCTGTACGCGTCCGCGGAGGCCGCGCTCCAGTTCCTCCGCGAGCAGGGCGTGAAGCCGGAGGACGTCGTGCTCAGCGGGCGCAGCCTGGGCACCGGCGTCGCGGTGGAGATGGCCCGGCGCGGATACGGTGCGCGCATGGTGCTGGTGTCCCCGTACACGTCCATGGTCGCCATGGGCCAGCGCACCGTGCCCTTCCTG
Source organism: Corallococcus sp. CA054B (assembly GCF_003611625.1). Classification (NCBI taxonomy): domain Bacteria; kingdom Pseudomonadati; phylum Myxococcota; class Myxococcia; order Myxococcales; family Myxococcaceae; genus Corallococcus; species Corallococcus sp. CA054B. The sequence continues at coordinate 9,000 of NZ_RAVY01000062.1, read as the reverse complement.
CCCGCGTCGCTGCTGATGCGCGACCGCTACCAGTCGCTCGACAAGGCCAGGGACATCCCCATCCCCGTCCTCATCATCCATGGCGAGCAGGACGAAGTGGTCCCCGTGGACATGGGCCGCACGCTGGGCCAGCGCTTCCCGCAGGCCCGCGTGGTGACCGTGCCGGGCGCGGGCCACAACGACGTGCTGGAGCGGGACGGTCAGCGGGAGTTCGCGCGGCTGGCCACGTTCGCGCTCGACGGGACCTGAGCGGCCCGGCGGGAGTGACAGGACGCATGACGTCCTGCGTCGCGTTCCCTTGCGCCTACCGGTGAGCGCCGGATTATGCTCCGTGTCATCAACGCGATGTTTCATCGCGTCCTCACGCTCCCCCGAGGGATGGATGAGCATCGACCCGGCCCCTGCCGCGACCCTGTCCGAAGCGGCCCGTGAAATCGTCGAAGTGGGCCGCTTCTTGAGCGTGCGCAACTTCGTGCCCGCCACCAGCGGCAACTTCTCCCGCAGGCTGGATGCCCGCACCGCCGCCGTCACCCGCTCCGGCGTGGACAAGGGCGAGCTCGTGGAGGCGGACATCCTGGTCGCGGACATCCACGCGCCGCCGCCCAGGGGCTCGTCCGCGGAGACGCCCCTTCACCTGCAGCTCTACAGAGACCGGCCGGAGGCTCGGGCCGTGCTGCACACGCACTCCGTGGTGGCCGCGCTCCTGTCGAACCTGCGGCTTGCGGAAGGCGAGCTGGTGCTCCAGGACTTCGAATTGCTCAAGGCCCTGGGCGACACGCGCACGCACGAGGCGGCGGTGTCCATCCCCATCTTCCCCAACGACCAGGACATCCCCCGGCTCGCGGACAAGGTGACCGCGATGCTCGCGAAACGCACGGACCTGGTCGCGTATCTCATTGCCGGCCACGGGCTCTACACCTGGGGCCGGAGCATGGCCGAGGCCCGCCGCCACGTGGTGGCGCTGGAACACCTGCTGACGTACGAACTCGAGAAGATGAAGGTGCGGCGATGAGCAAGCTGATCGTCTACAACGACCACCAGCCGGAGGCGCCGCTGGGCGTCTTCACCGAACCCGAGGACATCCGTCGCGAGCTGAAGCCCGTGGGCGTGCGCTTCGAGCGGGTGAACGCATCCGTGGACCTGCCGGACGACGCGGGCCAGGAAGAGGTCCTCGCGGCCTACAAGCACATCGTGGACGCGGAGATGAAGGCCCACGGCTACAACACCGTGGACGTGGCGCGCATCAAGCCGGACGCTCCCAACGTGGAGGCCGCCCGCGCGAAGTTCCTCTCCGAGCACGCCCACACGGAGGACGAGTCGCGCATCATGGTGGAGGGCAGCGGCTGCTTCTACCTGCACGCGGGCGACAAGGTCTTCCAGGTGGAGTGCACGCGCGGGGACCTCATCAGCGTGCCGGAAGGCATGAAGCACTGGTTCGACATGGGCGCCGCGCCCCGGTTCGCCGCCATCCGCTTCTTCATCCGCCCGGACGGCTGGGTGGGCCACTTCACCGGCGAGACCATCGCCGAGCGCTTCCCCAAGTACGCGCCGTGAGTGCCCCCAAGGCGGTCGTCACGGACATCGAAGGCACCACCAGCTCCATTGCCTTCGTGAAGGACGTGCTCTTCCCCTTCGCCCGGAAGCACCTGGCGGAGTACGTCGCCACGCACGGGCAGCAGGCCGCCGTGCGCCAGTGCCTGTCGGACGCCCGCACGCTCGCGGGTGAGCCGGCACTGGGCGACGTGGGCACCGTCGCGCTGCTCCAGCGCTGGCTGGACGAGGACCGCAAGGCCACGCCGCTCAAGACGCTCCAGGGGCTCATCTGGGCGGACGGCTACGCGCGCGGCGAAATCAAGGGCCACGTCCACGCGGACGCGGCCCGCGCCCTGCGGGAATGGCACGCGAAGGGCTTGCGCCTGTATGTCTATTCCTCCGGCAGCATCGCCGCGCAGAAGCTCATCTTCGGCTACAGCGTGGAGGGCGACCTGACGCCGGTGTTCTCCGGCTACTTCGACACCACCACCGGACCCAAGGTGGAGGCGCCGTCGTACACGAAGATTGCCCAGGCGCTGGAGCTTGTGCCCGGCGACATCCTGTTCCTCTCCGACAACGTGGCGGAGCTGGACGCGGCGAAGCAGGCGGGCTTGCGCACCGCGGCCCTGGACCGGGGCGAGGTGGCCCTGCCGCCGGGTCACGGGCACCCGGTGTTCCACGACTTCACGTCGCTCGACCCGTTCGCGCACGTGTCTTGAATTGAGTCCTCTTCCAGGAGCAGAGTCCCTCCCCATGTCGAGTTCCAACAAGCCCGTGCTGGGCATCATCGGCGGCAGCGGCCTGTATCAGATTGACGGCCTGACGGATGTCTCGTGGCGCCGGGTGTCGTCGCCGTTCGGTGAGACGTCGGACGAGTTCTGCTTCGGGCGCATCGGCGACCAGCCGGTGGTGTTCCTGCCGCGTCACGGGCGCGGGCACAAGATTCCGCCGTCGGAGCTGAACTTCCGCGCGAACATCGACGCGCTCAAGCGCAGCGGCGTGACGGACATCCTCTCCGTCTCCGCGGTGGGCAGCCTGCGGGAGGACCTGCCGCCGGGCACCTTCGTGGTGGTGGACCAGTTCGTGGACCGCACCTTCGCGCGCGTGAAGAGCTTCTTCTCGCAGGGGCTGGTGGCGCACGTGTCCATGGCGAAGCCCACGTGCTCGCGCCTGGGTGACGCGGTGATGGCCGCGTGCGAAGGCCTGGACATCAAGATCGTACGCGGCGGCACGTACCTGGTGATGGAGGGCCCGCAGTTCTCCACGCTGGCGGAGAGCAAGCTGTACCGGCAGTGGGGCTGCGATGTGATTGGCATGACCAACATGCCGGAGGCCAAGCTCGCCCGTGAGGCGGAGATTTGCTACGCGAGCGTGTCGATGGTCACGGATTACGACTGCTGGCATCCGGACCACGACGCGGTGACGGTGGACCAGGTGGTCGCGGTGCTGCTGGGCAACGCGGGCAAGGCGCGCGGGCTGGTGAAGAACATCGCGCCGCTCGTGGGCCAGCGCTCCGCCCCGTGCCACGCCGGCTGCCAGACGGCGCTGGAGCACGCCATCATGACGTCGCCCGACGCGCGCGACCCGGCCATGGTGGAGAAGCTCTCCGCGGTGGCGGGCCGCGTCCTCAAGCGCTGAACGCGGGAACAAGGAAGACACGGCGATGAAAGTCCAAGGCGTTCCGATGCGCTCCATCTGGGTCGAGTCCGACGGCTGGAGCGTCGGCGTCATCGACCAGACGCGCCTGCCGCACGCGTTCGTGAAGGTGACGCTGTCCACGGCGGACGAAGCGGGCCATGCCATCCGCAGCATGCTGGTGCGCGGCGCGCCGCTCATCGGCGCCACGGCGGCGTACGGCGTGTGTCTGGCCATGCGCCAGGACGCGTCCGACGGCGCGCTGGAGCAGGCGCTGACCATGCTCCGGGCCACGCGGCCCACGGCGGTGAACCTGCACTGGGCGCTGGATGGGATGCGCCAGGTGCTCGCGCCGCTGAAGCCGTCGGAGCGCGTGGCGGCGGCGTACCGGCACGCGGCGGCGCTGTGCGACGAGGACGTGGCCATCAACCGCGCCATCGGCGAGCACGCGCTGAAGCTGTTCCAGGAGGCGTGGGACAAGAAGGGCCGCAAGGGGCGGCTCAACGTGCTCACGCACTGCAACGCCGGCTGGCTGGCCACGGTGGACTGGGGCACGGCGCTGGCGCCCATGTACTTGGCGCACGACGCGGGCCTGCCCCTGCACGTCTGGGTGGATGAGACGCGTCCTCGCAACCAGGGCGCGGTGCTGACGGCGTGGGAACTGGGACAGCACGGCGTCCCGCACACGGTCATCGCGGACAACGTCGGCGGCCATCTGATGCAGCACGGGGAGGTTGACCTGTGCATCGTCGGGACGGACCGCACGACGGCGCGCGGGGACGTGGCGAACAAGATTGGCACGTACCTGAAGGCGCTGGCCGCGAAGGACAACGGCGTGCCGTTCTACGTGGCACTGCCGTCGCCCACCATCGACTGGACCCTCCAGAACGGCGTTAAGGAGATCCCCATCGAGCAGCGCGACGGCACGGAGCTCAGCGACGTGACGGGCCGGCTGCCTTCGGGGGACATCGCCACGGTGCGGATCACCCCGCCGGGGAGCCCCGCCGCGAACTACGCGTTCGACGTGACGCCCGCGCGGCTGGTGACGGCGCTCATCACGGAGCGCGGCGTGTGTCCGGCGACGGAGGAGGGGATGCTGTCCCTCTTCCCGGAGCGGCGCGCTCCGCGGAGCGCGGCGAAGTGAGCGGGATGGGGGGGCACCAGGACTTGCGCGAGGCGATGGTGGCCACCTCGCGGCGGATGAACACGTCCGGGCTGAACCAGGGCACGTCCGGCAACCTGAGCCAGCGGGTGGAGGGCGGCTTCCTCCTCACTCCGTCCGGGATGAACTACGAGACGATGACGCCGGAGGACCTGGTCCTCATGCGCTTCGACGGCTCCCACGAGGGCCACCGCAAGCCGTCCACCGAGTGGCAGCTGCACCGGGACATCCTCCAGGCGCGGCCGGAGGTGGGCGCGGTGCTGCACACGCACAGCATGTTCAGCACCACGCTGGCGTGCCTGCGCCGGGGCATCCCCGCCTTCCACTACATGGTGTCCGCGGCGGGCGGCACGGACATCCGGTGCGCGGAGTACGCGACGTTTGGAACGCCGGAGCTGGCGCGGCACATGATGGTGGCCCTGGAGGGCCGCAAGGCGTGCCTGCTGGCCAACCACGGCATGGTCGCCATGGGCGGGGACCTGGCAGCGGCCTGGAAGCTGGCGGTGGAGGTGGAGACGCTGGCGGCCATGTATTGGCGCGCGCTCCAGCTTGGCGAGCCCGTGGTGCTGGACGACGCCGAAATGGAGCGCGTGTTCCAGCAATTCCGGGGGTATGGGCAGTAGGAAGTGCTCCGCGCACACGTTCCTGCATGATTCCTGGGGTCCCTGCCTCTATGTCGGGAAGGGGGGCCCGGATGGGGGTCATCCCGGTTCCCAGGAGGAGTCGGCATGCGGTGGGTTCTCGGGTGCATGGTGATGATGGCACTGGGATGTGCCTCGCTCATGCCGGCGGTGCGGGAGCCCTCGGACCCGCGGCTGGCGGAGGCGCTCCAGGCCTATGACCGGTCCGCGACGCTCTACGAGGAGGGCCGGTACGCGGAGGCCGTGGCGCCCGGTGAGCGCGCCCTGGCGCTGCGGGAGGCCGTGCTCGGGGGCTCGCATCCGGACGTGGCCTACTGCCTGAACCTGCTGGGAGAGGTGTACCGCCTCCAGGGCGACTTCACCCGGGCGGGCGTCGTCCACGAGCGCGCGCTGGCCATCCGGGAAGCGGTGGTGAACGACGACGCGGCGAAGTCCGTCACGGTGGCCAGGCTGCTTGGCTTCGCTGCCTCCCCCAACATGGAGACGGACCGTCAGGCCGGGGGCTTCTACGACCATGGGCACGCGATGTCCCGGCGGACGAACAACCTGTTCAGCATGGACAAGCGCCGCCGCATGGGCGCGTTCGCCAGCCAGGAGGTGACCCTCAGCGAGAACCAGTCCGCCTTCGCCGAGTCCCTCAACAACCTGGCCAATCTCTACCAGCAGCAGGGGCTCTACAGCCGCGCGGAGCCGCTCTACTCGCGCGCGTTGGATTTGCGGGAGACGGTGCTCGGCAAGCACCACCTCACCGTCGCGGACTCGCTCAACAACCTGGCGCTGCTCTACCGGGAGCAGGGGCTGTATGGCCGGGCGGAGCCGCTCTACGTGCGGGCGCTCGCCCTGCGTGAGTCGGCGCTGGGCAAGGAGGATCCGCTGGTCGCGGACTCGCTCGACACGCTGGCCACGCTCTACCAGGACCAGGGGCAGTACGGCCGGGCGGAGCCGCTGGGCCTGCGCGCGCTCTCCATCCGGGAGGAGGCGCTGGGCAAGAAGCATCCGCTGGTCGCGGACTCGCTCAACAACCTGGCCAATCTCTATCAGGACCAGGGACTGTACGACCGCGCGGAGCCGCTCTACGCGCGGGCGCTGGCCATCCGTGAGGCAGCGACGGACGGCAGCCCTTCGGACCTGGCCGCCGCGCTCAACAACCTGGCCACGCTCTATCAGGCGCAGGGGAAGTACGACCGGGCGGAGCCGCTCTACGCGCGGGCGTTCCGGCTCTGGGAGAAGGCGTTCGGCACGCACCATCCGCACGTGGCGGCTTCGCTCAACAACCTGGCCACGCTGTACCGGAAGCAGGGGAAGTACCGCCAGGCGGAGCCGCTCTATGAGCGCGCGCTGGCCATCTGGGAGGAGGTGCTCGGCAAGCGGCATCCGGACGTCGCCGGCTCGCTCAACAACCTGGCCACGCTCTACCGGGACCAGGGGAAGTACAGCCAGGCGGAGCCGCTCTACGAGCGCGCGCTGGCCATTCGTGAAGCCGTGCTGGGCCGGAATCATCCGGACCTCGCGGCGTCGCTCAACAACCTGGCGCTCCTGCGGCTGGCGCAGCACCGCCTGGATGACGCGGTGCCCTTGTTCACGCGCGCCTTCGGGGTCTCCGAGCAGCGCCTGCGCCGCGAAGCGCTCGAGTTCTCCGAGGCGCGGCTGGCCAGCTTCCTCCAGCACCTGCGCACGGACGAGGAGCAGCTCTACGCGCTCGTGCGCACGCACCCGGACTCCGTCAACGTCCGGCGTCTGGCCTTGAGCGCCGCGTTGCTGCTCAAGGGCCGCTCCGTGGAGGAGACCGCGGACATCTCCCGGGCGGTCTACCGGAGCCTGGGCGAGGAGGAGCGCGGCACCTTCGAGCGGCTGCGCAAGCTGCGCACCCAGCTGGCCAGTCTCTCGCTGCACGGGCTCGGCGCGCTCACGCCGTCCGCCTATCAGCGGCAGCTCACGGCGCTGACCGAGCAGGGCGATGCGTTGGAGGCGACGCTCGCCAGCCGTTCCGCGCCGCTGCGCGCGTTGGCCGCGCTGCCCGCGCCCGGTGACATCGTCGACCGTGTCGCTGGCGCCCTGCCGGATGATGGCGCGCTCGTGGAGTTCATCACCTACGAGGACCGCCCCCTCGTGCTGGGAACGGGCACGGCGCACCTCCGCTGTCTGGCGTTGGTGCTCCTGCCCGACGGGGACATCCGCGCGTTGGACCTGGGGCCCGCGGAGCCCATAGAAGCCGCGGCCTCCAGCCTGCGGGACGCGCTGGCCCGCCGGGACGCCGCCTTCGAGGACTCCGCCCACGCGCTCTACCAGCTCGCGTTCCAGCCGCTGCTCCCGCTGCTGGGGAAGGCCCGCCGCCTCTTCCTCTCACCGGATGGTCAGCTGGCGCTGGTGCCCTTCGCGGCGCTGCACGACGGGCGGCAGTACCTGGTGGACAGCTACGACTTCACCTACGTGACGTCCGGCAAGGACCTGTTGCCCCGGCCGCAGCAGCCGCGGCCCGCGTCCTCGGTGGTGGTGCTGGCGGATCCGGCCTTCAACACGACGCTGCAAGCCTCCGTGGGAGGCGCGCCCGTGGTGGCGGAGCGTTCGCCTTCGCTGCGGCGCGAGGACCTGGTGGCGCGCGACTGGGCGCCGGTGCCGCTGCCGGGCTCGCGTGAGGAGGCGGAGGCCATCCAGCGCCTGTTTCCGCAGGCGCAGCTGTTCCTGGGGCCGAAGGCGACCAAGGAGCGGCTGCTGCACCTGAGCACGCCGGGCATCCTCCACCTGGCGACCCACGGCTTCTTCCTGGAAGACGCCGTCGCGCCCGAGAACGCGCGAGCCGTCGCGACCTTCGGAGCGCTGGGCGAGGATCCGCAGGCCGCGCGCCCGCCGGATCCGCTGCTGCGCTCCGGCCTGCTGCTCGCGGGAGAGACGGAGCAGAAGAGCACGTCCGACAGCGCGCTGGTGACGGCGCTGGAGCTGGCGGGGCTGGACCTGTGGGGCACGCAGCTGGTGGTGCTGTCCGCGTGCGACACGGGCCGGGGCGCCGTCCGGCGAGGCCAGGGCGTCTACGGTCTGCGCCGGGCCTTCCTGGTGGCGGGCGCGGAGACGGTGGTGATGAGCCTCTGGAAGGTGGACGACGCGACGACGCGCACGTTGATGGAGACCTACTATCGCCACCTGCTCGGTGGTGAGGGCCTGGCCACGGCGCTGCGTGAGGCGATGCGGGAGCTGCGAATCGCGCAGCCCCATCCGCACTACTGGGCGCCCTTCATCGCCATGGGGCGGGACACGCCGCTGCGATGGCTCGACACGGGCGCGAGGGCTCAGGCCGGCGGCGGGTAGATGTCCTCGAGGATCTCCGAGCGCTCGGGATACGTCCGCTCGAATTCGGCCAGGGCCTCGGGGCCGCCGTCGAGCGCGCGCATGTACTCGGACCAGGCCTCCGCGAAGTCCTCCGTGTAGACGCCGGAGTCGTTGAAGCTGTCCTCCGTGTAGTCGTTGAGGTGGTTGCCGTCCGCGGCGGCGGCTTCCGCCCAGCCGTCGGGGATGGGGGGCGGCTCGCCCCGGAGCTTCTCGAAGATGCCGGACAGGATGCCGTCGTTGGCATTCTCCACCTGCCGGCCGATGAGGTGGCCGATCTCGTGATGGAAGATGTCGTCCGTCACGTAGGACCCGCCGTTATAGAAGGTGATGGTGCCGTCTCCGGCCCGCGCGGCGGCTCCGTCCGGATCCGCGTCCTTCGCGATGACGACGCGCTCGAGCGAGCCCCGGAGGTCCTCCGGCGTCTCGCTGTACGAATCGATGACCTGGGCGAGGACGGCCTCCGCGTCCACGTCGGCGCCCGCCTCGACCCTCACGGTGAACCGGTCGTCCCCCACGGTGACGACGTAGACGTCGTCACCGCCACCAGCGAAGCCAGGGGGGAGCTGCGTGACGGAGACCTGCTCCGTCTTCCCGTCCGTGTTGGTGAAGGGCACCGCGTTGCCCGTCTCCAGGGCCTCCTCCACGGCGGCGCGGCGAGGGTTGAGGAGCTTCCCGAGGTCGAGGGGCGGAGGCGGGGGCAGGAGG
>NZ_RAVY01000061.1:0-44575 GCF_003611625.1 Corallococcus sp. CA054B | reverse complement strand
GCCCCGAAGCCGACGGTCGCCCCGGCGCCCTGAGGCCTCCCGCCGTAAGCCCGTGCGCTGGCGTCCTCCAGCGCGCGGGCCTCCGGCGACGCCCGGGCTCGCGCCTCTAGCGCGGGAATCCGGGAACTCGGTGTCCGAGGGCGGGCCCCGCGCGCCGGGCCGCACGTTCTCGCGTGTGTCGGTGGATGGCTTGTGGCAGTGAGGGCGCGGGCGGCAGGCGCGCCCGTGCCCGGAGGACGGTTCCTTTGAGTGACGCCCCCACCGCGACGGCCCTTCCGTTCCGGGATGACGAGCTGGCGGACTTCCTCGTGCGGACCAGCCGCACGTTCGCGCTCGCCATCCCGCTGCTCGACGAGCCGCTTCGCCGCGAGGTGGGCCTGGGCTACCTGCTGTTGCGCGTCGCCGACACGCTGGAGGACGCCGCTCCCTGGTCGCGCGACGAGCGGCGGGAGGCACTGGCCGCCTTCGAGGCCCTGCTCCAGGAGAAGCCGGGCGTGGACGCCGGGGCGCTGTCGCGCGCGTGGCTTGCGCGCCGTCCCAGCGAGAACGCGGGCTACCTGGACCTGCTCGCGCGCACGCCCACGCTGCTGGCGAGCCTGGACGCGCTGCGCCCGGAGGCCGGCGCCATCCTGCGCCACTTCGTGCTGAAGACGGTGCAGGGCATGGGGCAGGTGCTGGCCGGCGCGTCCGAAGGCGGGCTGTTGAAGCTCGGGTCGCTCCAGTCCCTGCGTGACTATTGCTACATCGTGGCGGGACTGGTGGGCGAGCTGCTCACGGAGCTGTTCGTCCTGGAGCCGCGCCTCGCGCCGTACGCGCCGAACCTGCGCTCGCTGGCGCCGCTGTTCGGCGAGGGGCTCCAGCTGGTCAACATCCTCAAGGACGCGCGCCAGGACCGGAAGGAGGGCCGCGTGTGGCTGCCGGACGGCGTGCGGCTCCAGGACGTGGAGCAGCTCGCGGGGCAGGACCTGATCGCCGCGGCGCGCTACGTGCGCTCGCTGTTCCTGGCGGGAGCGCCCCGGGACATGCTCGCCTTCACCACGCTGCCGCTGCTGCTGGCCCAGGCCACCCTGGAGCTGCTGGTGCGCGACGGCGCGGGCGCCAAGGTGTCGCGCGCGGTGGTGACCGCCCAGCTGGACACCCTCCTGGCCGCGCTCGAACGGGGCACGCTCCCCGAGGCCGTGGAGGCCCTGGCCGGGCCCGTGCCGGGCGGCCCCTGAAAAGCGTTGACCGGGAAGCAACTCCTGGGCACCCGCGCGGGATAATTCCGGTGCAGGTGTTCCCCCTCTGGAGTCGTGTCTCCCATGAACTGCGCCCGCTCCGCACCGGCGGTCATCGTCTACTTCCCCGCGCGTTCGGAGAACTCGCCGCCGCGGGTGCACCGGCGGGCGGCCCAGGTGGAGCGGAAGGGTGGGGGGCTGCCGTTCGCCGCCGCGCGTCAACGCGGCCTGTGGACGTTCCAGACGCCGGCGGGGCCGGAGCGGTGGCTGCCCGGCCGGGTGCGGGGGAAGGACCGGATGCAGGCGTTCCTGGTGGACGTGCTGGGCTTCGGCGCGGTCATCCAGGCGTATGACGTGACGGCGGACACGCGCAGCGACTCGCTCCCCGGGCACCCGGACTTCGCGAAGAACTTCGACCTGTTCCTGCACCACTACGCGGGCGCGCTGCTCAAGCACGCGGCGCCGGAGGTGGCCTTCGCCCGCGCGCTGGGGCAGGTGGTGATGCTCAACGGCCAGCAGTGGGCCGGGCTGGGCTTCACGCTGACGGACGCCGGCCAGCGGCTGGTGGACGCGTGGCTCGCGGAGCAGGGCGTGGTGCTCAGCCCTCCCGCCTGAGCCTGCCTGGGCCCGGTCGTCCGTCTGCTTCCAGAGGGAGCCTCGGGAGACCCTGGGCGGACGGCGGGAGTCCGGATATGGGTAGGGCGATGACTGCCCTGGCCTACCCCATGCCGCTGTGTGTCGCGCCGATGATGGACTGGACGGACCGGCACTGCCGGTACTTCTTCCGGCTCATCTCCCGTCACACGCTGCTCTACACGGAGATGGTGACCACGGGCGCGGTGCTGCACGGCAAGCGCGACCGCCTGCTGGACTTCACGCCCGCCGAGCACCCCGTGGCCCTCCAGCTGGGCGGCTCGGAGCCCGCGGACCTGGCCGCCTCCGCGCGCATTGGCGAGGAGTGGGGCTACGACGAGATCAACCTCAACGTGGGCTGCCCCAGCGACCGCGTGCAGTCCGGCCGCTTCGGCGCGTGCCTGATGGCGGAGCCGGACCTCGTGGCGCGCGGGGTCGCCGCCATGCGCGAAGCGGTGCGCATCCCCGTGACGGTGAAGTCGCGCATCGCCATCGACGACATGGAGGAGTGGCCCACGCTGGAGGACTTCGTGCGGCGCGTCTCCGCGGCGGGCTGCACGCGCTTCATCGTGCACGCGCGCAAGGCGTGGCTGCAGGGCCTGTCCCCCAAGGAGAACCGGGACGTGCCGCCCCTGCGCTACGACCTGGTGCACCGGCTCAAGGCCGAGTACCCGCACCTGGACATCAGCCTCAACGGCGGCATCAAGACGCTGGACGCGGCGGCGGAGCACCTGGGCCGCGTGGACGGCGTGATGATGGGCCGCGCGCCCTACGAATCCCCGTACCTCCTGGCGGACGCGGACCGGCGCTTCTTCGGCGGCACGCAGGCGCCCCTCACGCGGCACGAGGTGGTGGACGCGATGCTGCCGTACATCGAAACGCAGATGAGCCAGGGGGCGCCGCTGGGTGCCATCACCCGGCACATGCTGGGCCTCTTCCAGGGCCTGCCCGGCGCGCGCGCCTGGCGCCGGCACCTGAGCGAGAACGCCCACAAGGACGGCGCGAGCCCGGAGGTGGTGCGCGCCGCCGCCGCGAAGGTGCCGCGCGACGCCGGCCTCCAGGCCGTGGCCTGATTCGCCGAGCCGCGCCCGGCCCGGGCCTTCAGCGCTTGGGCACGGTGGTGCAGCACCCGGAGCGCGCGCAGCGCACCCAGCCCTGGTTCTGGCAGAGCTGATCATTCGTGCACGCGGGGCCCTGGCCCGGCTGTCCGCAGGTGGAGGACGGGCCGCCTCCGCCCCCGCCGCTGTCGAAGGGCACCGCGGCCTGGATGTTCACCATGGGGCACCGGGGCTGCGAACCATTGCCCACGCAGCTGTTGGTGTTGCCGCTGGTGACGCTCTTCGGGCACGTCATGCGCCCGGCGGGGCGCCGCTGCTCGTCCACCGCGAAGCAGACGCCGACCTCCACCAGGTTGCATTTCGGGTCGCACGAGAAGGCGACGCTGTCGCTCTGGCCGAATGAAGCGCGCAGGTTGTCCAGCGCCACGCTCCCGCCGATGTTGTCGGTGATCGCGGCCGGCGTCCCCTCGTTGCCCGGCAAGGACAGCAGCGCGTCGATGTTGCTCTGGAAGTAGGTCCGGGCATCCATCCCCGTGCAGCTGCCGTGCTTGGGCCACTCGTGGTTCGCGAGGAAGAAGTTGTCCGTGACGAAGCCCGGCCCGTAGGTGCCCATGGCGGGTGGAATCGTGGCGGGGTCGGGGAAGCACCGCGAAGGGGCATCGCTGCCCTGGCATTCGCAGAGCCCGCCGCAGTACGCCGGATAGGTGCAGTTGAGCGCCTGCGCCTCCTCGTCGTTGAACTGGGGCCACAGCCCGTGGACCGTGAGGTGCGTGGCGCCGAAGTGGTCTTCCAGGTGCTCGCACTCCTCCTTGTCCGGATGCGTGCGGCAGAAGGTGGGGGCCCACGTGAGCGCGAGCAGGTACGAGCCAAAGCGTGGCGTGGCGCACGCCCCTCCCTCCTTCTCGCTGGCGTTCGCCTTGAAGCAATTGCAGGCGGTGGCCTGGGCGCGGCCGAACTCGAACTCGAGGGCCTCCGGCTTCGCCAGGTGGAGCGGCCGGGCGGTGGCCGTGGGCGGCGTGGGGGGAGGCGCGGCAGGCGGCTCGTGATGCGAGCGGCATCCCTGCGCGATGACCAGACATGCCCACAGGGCAAGGCGCGACGTGAGGCGCATGGCTTGATTCCCTCGGGACCGGTTTGCGGCACGAAGGTACGGAGGTGGGAACGGGCGCTACACCCCGTGCTCCGGTCCACCGCCCGAGTCCGCGCGCGAACCCTTTCCTCCAGCGCGCGGCGCCCCCAGCTTTCCCAAGGACCCATTCACCCGGAGGGATTGCACCATGGCACGCGCCATCATCAAGAAGGCCAGCGAGGCGGACGAGCGCCGGCCCTTCGTGTCGCACGGAGAGGCCACCGTCCTGAACATGGGAGCGCTCAGCCTTGGCAGGGGCTACTTCGAGCCCGGCTGGCAATGGTCGAAGCACGTGAAGCCCATCGCGGGCACGGAAACCTGCGAGGTGGTTCACACCGCCGTCGTCCTGTCCGGGCGGATGCACGTTCAGATGAAGGACGGCCAGGAGCTGGACCTGGAGCCGGGCGACGTCGCCTTCATCCCGTCAGGCCATGACGCCTGGGTCGTGGGCAACGAGCCCTGCCGCCTCGTCGACTTCACCGGCGCGGAGGACTACGCCGTGGCCAAGGCCGGCAAGGAGGAACCGGAGCAGCCCTCGCTCCAGTAGGCTGCCGCCGCTCAGTCGCTGCCTGGCCGCTCAAGCTGGATGAGAGGAATTGAGGTTTCTGGAGGCTGCTGCCGATCTGGTCGAGGTCCAGGTCGCGGCGGGAGGCGCGGGACCGCGGGCTCCTCCGCCTGGACCTCGAGTGCCCAAGGGAGCGTCGCGCGCGCCCCAGGGAGTCCCCATCGCCCCAGAGCACGAGTGCGGTGTCCTGTACGAACGGATGAGACGCACTGTGTTGGATGTGGATGGGATTGAAACATGTAACTCAAGACAGGTGGGAATCGGCTCGGGGGGGCGTGGTTGTCACACGACCTGGGACGTCTTGTCCCTCGGAAGAGCCTCGCTTCCCTGCTGATACAAACCCTGCGTGAAATCACCGCGGAGGTTGTTCATATTTGATTGTTTTGGTACTGTTGACTTCTCGAAAAATTCCTCATCGTGGAGGTCGGCCCACCTTCATGGCAATGCCTTGCATTTCGAGGAAGGGGGGCACCAGTCCGTGTTCTTGAGAATCCCTCCACCCATCCCTCTACGCGTGCCTGTCTCCCTTCGCCCCTGGGGCGCGAGGTGACGACAGACCTGGGGGACATCCCGTCGGAGACCGCCGCGGAGTGGCAGAAGGTGCTGGCCGTCTTCGCGGACGAGGCGGAGGGGTTGATCTCCTCCATGGAAGAGAACCTCATCGCGCTGGAGGTCTCTCCGGCGGACGGGTTGCTCCCGGGCATCCTGCGCGGAGCCCACACGCTCAAGGGCGCGGCGGCGTCGCTCGGCTTCCAGGCCGTGACGGACTACACGCACGGCGTCGAGGACCTCCTCCAGGCGCTGCTCGACGGACGCCTCGCGCCGGATGAGACGCGGGTGTCGCTGCTGCTCGGCGCGGTGGATCACCTTCGCGAGCTGTGCCAGGCGTCGCTCGCGGGCGTGGACTCGCTGGGCGCGGTGCACCAGGCCCACCTCTCCCGGCTGCGCGAGGGCATCGTCGCGGGCGCGCCCACGGAGGCGCTGCCCATTCCCGCCGCGCTGCCGCGCATGCCGGAGGCGCGGAGCACGGCGCGGAGCCGCGTGCGCATGGACATGGAGCGCCTGGACCGCATCGTCACGCTCACCGCGGAGCTGTCCGTGGCGCGCGGGCGGATGGCGCAGTTCCTGGCGCGCGCGGAGGACTCCGGCGCCAGCTGGGAGGACGCGCTCACCCAGCAGCGGGAGATGGATCCGCTCTTCGAGGCGCTCCAGGAAGAGGTGATGAAGGTGCGGATGGTCCCGGTGGGGCCGCTGTTCCGCCAGCACCTGCGCACCGTGCGCGACCTGGCCCGCTCCCAGCAGAAGCTGGCCCAGCTGGAGCTGGAGGGCGAGGACGCCACGCTGGACACCGCGGTGCTGGACGCGCTGCGCGACCCGCTGCTCCACCTGCTGCGCAACTCGCTGGACCACGGCATCGAGACGCCGGACGAGCGGCGCGCCGCGGGCAAGGACCCCCGGGGCCGCCTGCGGCTCAAGGCCTACCATGACGCCGGCAGCGTCGTGGTGGAGCTGTCCGACGACGGCCGGGGCATCCAGCGCGAACGGGTGCGCGAGCGCGCGCGGCAGAGGGGGCTGGTGGCGGCGCCCGAGCGGCTGCGCGACGACGAGCTGCTGCGCCTCATCTTCGAGCCCGGCTTCTCCACGGCCACGGAGGTGACGGAGCTGTCCGGCCGCGGCGTGGGCATGGACGTGGTGCGCCGGGACATCGAAGCCCTGCGCGGCTCCGTGTCCATCCAGAGCCAGGAGGGGCAGGGCACCACGCTGACGTTGCGGCTGCCGCTCACGCTCGCCGTCATCCAGGGCTTCGCCATGGGCGTGGGGGACCAGGTGTACGTGGTCCCCATCGAGGGTGTGCAGGAGTGCATGGAGGTCCCCCCCCAGGATCGCACGGCGGAGGCGTCCGGCGTGTTGTCGCTGCGTGGCCAGCCGCTGCCGTACCTGCGGCTGCGTCAGGTGTTCTCCCTGGGCGGGAGCACGCCGGCCCGGGAGAACGTGGTCGTCCTGAAGCATCCGGACGGCGTCATCGGCCTGGCGGTGGATGAGCTCCAGGGCGAGGGCCAGCGGGTCATCCGGCCCCTGGGGCGCCTCTTCCAGGGCATCCCCGGCATCTCCGGCTCCACCATCCTGGGCGACGGCCGGGTCGGGCTCCTGTTGGACACGCCCGCGCTGGTGCGCAGGGCCATCCTCCACGCCTCCGAGGCCGCGCTCAATCCTCCCTCCCCCCTTGCCACCCCTTCTCCCGCGAACGCCCCCCGGGCGCCGTAGCGGTCAGTCCCTGTTTCCGGAGTCATCATGTTCAACAACCTGAGCATCACGGCGAAGCTGACGCTCGCCTTCAGCGCGATGGTGGCCATCATCCTCGCGCTGGTCATGGTGGTGTACTCGACCATCGTCAAGGTCTCCGTCACCGCCGAGGGCGACACCGAAAGCCACAAGGTGCTGATCGCCGTGCGCACCCTGGAGGGTGACATGGCCGACCTGGAGACGGGGCAGCGCGGCTTCCTCATCACCGGCGACGACAAGTTCCTGGAGCCCTACAACCTGGCCCGGTTGAGCCTGTCGCAGAGCCTGGACAGCATCCGCCAGCACACCCAGAGCGACCGCCGCCAGCAGGAGCGCCAGCAGGAGATCCGCGACCTGTTGCAGCAGTGGATCTCCCAGCACCTGGAGCCGCTCATCGCCCAGCGCCGCGAGGTCACCGCGGGCCGCGGTGAACTGGCGCAGCTCATCGCGGTGGAGCAGTCCGCGCGCGGCAAGCAGACCGCGGACCGCATCCGGATGCAGCTCACCAAGCTGGCGGAGGACGAGACGGCCCTGCTCCAGGAGCGCACCGCCCGCACCGCGGGCATGGTGGTGGACCTCTACAACCTCATCATCATGGGGGGGGCCCTGGGCGTGGTGCTCGCGGCCCTGCTGTCCTACTTCCTCACCCGCAGCATCGTGCAGCCGCTGACGGAGGCCGTGCAGGTGACGGCGCAGGTGACGGCGGGCGACCTCACCGCGAACATCGTCACCCGGGGCACGGACGAGACGGGCCGGATGATGGGCAGCATGCGCGACATGATCCAGCGGCTGTCGGGCGTCATCAGCGAGGTGCGCGGCGCCGCGGGCTCGCTGTCGTCCGCGTCCCTCCAGGTGGCGTCCGCCGCGCAGGGCCTGTCGCAGGGCACCAGCTCCCAGGCGGCCTCCGTGGAGGAGACCACCGCCAGCCTGGAGCAGCTCAACGTGAGCATCCGCCAGAACTCGGAGAACAGCCGGGAGATGGAGCAGACGGCCGTGAAGGGCGCCCGCGACGCGGAGGAGAGCGGCCGCGCGGTGAAGGAGACCGTGGAGGCGATGAACGCCATCGCGGAGCGCATCTCCATCGTGGAGGAGATCGCCTACCAGACGAACCTGCTCGCGCTGAACGCCGCCGTGGAGGCCGCGCGCGCGGGTGAGCACGGCCGGGGCTTCTCCGTCGTGGCCACGGAGGTGCGCAAGCTGGCGGAGCGCAGCCAGAAGGCCGCGAAGGAGATTGGCGGTCTGGCCACCTCCAGCGTGAAGGTCGCCGAGCGCAGCGGCCAGCTCTTGACGGAGCTGGTGCCCGCCATCCGCCGCACGTCGGAGCTGGTGCAGCAGGTGGCCAACGCCTCGCGCGAGCAGTCCATCGGCGTGTCTCAGATGAACCGCGCCATGACGCAGGTGGATCAAGTCACCCAGCGCAATGCGTCCGCCGCGGAGGAGCTGTCCTCCACCGCCGAGGAGATGGCCACCCAGGCCGAGTCCCTCCTGCAGATGATGACCTTCTTCCGGCTGATGGAGGGCTTCAGCTACAACGCCCCCTCCGTGCCGCGCGCCCCGGCTCCCCGGCAGCAGCTTTCGCCCGCACGGGGGCTCCAGGCGGCGGCGCAGGGGACGCTGGCCACGCCCTCGAACGGGGCGCTGTCCCGGCTCCAGAACGGCGCGGAAGCGCCGGCTCCCCATGACTTCCAGCGGTTCTAGGGAGGCGCGCGCACCATGAATGAGTCCACCGAACCGGGCGGCGGCAGGTCCAGCTACCTGAGCTTCATGCTCGCGGGCGAGGAGTACGCCGTGGGCCTCCTGCGCGTGCGGGAGATCATCGAACACCGCCCCGTCACGCGCGTGCCGGGGATGCCCGCGGCCGTGCAGGGCGTCATCAACCTGCGCGGCAGCGTGGTGCCCGTCGTGGACCTGGCGGTGAAGTTCGGGCTGCCGCCCCGGCCCATCACCCGCTGGTCCTGCTTCGTCATCGTGGAGGTGGCGCTCGACGGCCAGCAGACGGTGCTGGGCCTGCTCACGGACACCGTGCGCGAGGTGCTGGAGCTGGGGCCCGCGGACATCGAGCCGCCCCCCGCCTTCGGCACGCGCGTGAGGCTGGAGTTCCTGCGCGGGATGGGCCGCCACAACGACACGTTCATCCTGCTGCTGGACCTGGACCGGCTCCTGTCGCTAGAGGAGCTGCTCAAGCTGACGGCCGCCACCGACGAGGCGGCGGCTCCGGCGGCCCCGGCCCCGGCGGCTCAGGCCGCGGCCCCGGCGCCGGAAGCACCGGGCAACGGGTGAGGCGATGAGCGGCGACGAGCCCTGGCCGCCGTCCGCGCTGCCTCCGGCGCTGTCGCGCTCGGAGCTGGAGATGTTCCAGCACCTGGTGGAGGCGGAGGCCGGCATCCACCTGTCGTCGGCCAAGAACGCGCTGGTGGCGAACCGGCTGTCGCGGCGGCTGCGGGAGCTGGGGCTGACGTCCTACGCCGCGTACCACGCGTACGTCACCACGCGCGGGAACGAGGCGGAGAAGGTGCGGATGCTCGACAGCCTCTGTACCCACGAGACGTCCTTCTTCCGCGAGCCCCGGCACTTCGAACTGCTGCGCGAGCACGTCTTCCCGGAGTGGGCGGCCCAGGCGGCGCAGGGCCGGCGGCCCCGGAGCATCCGCGTCTGGAGCGCCGGGTGCTCCACGGGCGAGGAGCCGTACTCGCTGGCGATGGAGCTCCTGGAGGCGTTCCCCAAGGGCTCCGGGTGGAGCCTGGAGATCGTCGCCACGGACCTGTCCACCTGGGCGGTGAAGCGCGCGGAGGAGGGCCTCTGGAGCCTGGAGCGGGCCCGGAGCATTCCGCAGCTGCTGCTGCGCAAGTACATGCTGAAGGGCGTGCGCACCCAGGAGGGCCTGATGACGGCGGGCCCGGAGCTGCGGACCTTCATGCGCTTTGCCCGCGCGAACCTGCACGCGCCGGCCACCTGGCCGGTGGGGCCGTTCGACATCATCTTCTGCCGCAACGTGCTCATCTACTTCGGCAAGGAGGCCCGGACGCGAGTCATCCAGGGGCTGCTGTCGCGGCTGCCGGAGACGGGCTACTTCTTCCTGGGGCACGCGGAGAGCCTGATTGGCATCACCGCGGCGGCGCGCTCCGTGAGCGCCAACGTGTACACGCCGCGCCCGGGACCGCCGTTCCCGTCGCGCGAGTAGCGCTGCTTTCCATTCCTGGAAAGCAGGTGCCCGCCGCTGTCCGTTGTTGAGGGGGCGGCCGGCGCCCATCCTTGTCCCATGAAACGATTTGATTTCGCGGGCAAGACGGTGCTGGTGACGGGAGCCTCCATGGGCATTGGCGCGGAGTTCGCCCGGCGACTGTCACGGCGGGGCGCCACGGTGGTGCTGGTGGCCCGGAGCGAGGCGAAGCTGGAGGCGCTCGCGGCGGCGCTGGGCAACGCGCAGGTGATTCCCGCGGACCTGACCGTTCCAGGCACGCCCCAGCGCCTCTTCGAGGCGGTGCGCGCGAAGGGGCTGGAGGTGGACGTCCTGGTGAGCAACGCGGGGTTCGGGCTCCACGGCGGCTTCGACGTGCTGCCCTTGAAGGACCAGTTGGAGCAGATCGACCTCAACGTCCATGCGCTCGTGGAGTTGACGCACGTCTTCCTGCCCATGCTGGAGCGGCGCCAGGGCGGCGTCATCCACGTGGCCTCGATGGCGGCGTACCAGCCAACGCCGTACATGGCCGTCTATGGGGCGACGAAGGCCTTCGTCCTGTCCTTCAGCGAGGCGCTCTGGGCGGAGTACCGCGAGCGCGGCGTGCGCGTGCTCGCCCTGTCTCCGGGGGCCACGGACACGCCGTTCTTCGAGCGTTCGGGGGAGGGTGCTTCGCCCGGCAGGAAGGCGCGTCCGGAGGACGTGGTGGAGGTGGGCCTGGAGGCGTTCATCGCCGGGCGCTCGTCGGCGGTGCATGGCCTTGGCAACCAGCTCGCGGCCTTCGCCAACAGGTTCTTCTCGCGGGAGTTCAGCGCGAAGGTCATCGCGCGGATGACCCGGCCGAAGACGCCCGCGCTCCCCGCGACCTAGAGTGCTTTCCATTCATGGAAAACAAGCTGCCTGCCTGGGATGACCTCCGCGTCCTGCTCGAAGTGCATCGGGGCGGAAGCTTCCTCGCGGCGGGGCTCACGCTGGGCCTGTCGACGTCCACGGTGGCGCGCCGCATCGGGGCGTTGGAGAAGGACCTGGGGCGTGCGCTGGTCCACCGCAGCTCACAGGGCGCCTGGCTGGAGAAGGAAGCCTTGGAGCTCATCGCGCTGGCGGAGCGCTTCGAGCAATCCTTGCGCGCGCACCGGCGCGATGGCGGTGGCGGCTCACCCTACGCGGGCAGGATTCGCATCTCCCTCCCGGACGGCTTCCTGACGGGAGCGGCGGAGGCGGCGACACGCTTCCGGCGGCAGCATCCGGAGACGCTGATTGAAGTGATTTCGGAGCTGCGCTTCGTGGACCTGTCCTCGCGCGAGGCGGACATGGGCGTACGGGGGGGCCGGTCCTCCTCGCCGGTGCTCGTCGACAAGCCATTGGGTGAGGTGGTGAGCGGCCTCTACGCGAGCGAGGACTATCTCTCGCGCTCCCTGCCCAAGCGCTTCCTGGGGGCTGACGACTACCGGGAGCAGGACTTCGTCGTGGAGGACGAGACGCCCCGTGGACAGGGGCCCGCGCAGTGGTTGATCCACCGGGGCGCTTCCCGTTTCCCCTTCCGCTCCAATTCGATGGAGGCGCGGCTGCACGCGGCGAAGGGCGGCATGGGGCTGGTCATGCTCGGGGTGGGCGCCGAGAAGCAGCACCCTGAGTTGAGGAGGGTGCGGCTGGAGACGGCGCTGCCGTCGCTCCGCTTCTACCTCACGATGCACAAGGACCTGCGCAAGGTCCCTCGCATCCGTGAGTTCGCGAAGACCTTCGAGGCCGTGTTCGCGGAGTACCTGGCCGCGCAGGCCGAAGCGGAAGCCTTCGCTCGCCGTCGGCCCGGTGGAGGGCGTCGATAAAGGCTGCTCACTGCTGGTGATGATTGGCGGATAGTCGGTGTGTGCTGGGCCCCGCCAGCACCCACAGGAAGTCGCCGGATGGAAGAGACATCGCTGTACGCGCAGGAGCGTGGCTTCGAGGAGATCGTCAGCGTGAAGGCGTGAGCGCCGGAGCCTCGCCGGGGTGTGGCAGTGCCTCCTGCTCCGGCGCGGCGGAACCCTTCCAGCGCGTCAGGGCAATGATTGCCACGCCCAGGACGACGACGCTGAAGATGGACGCCTCCAGGCCATAGGCGCCTCCCGTGAGCCACTCCGGGCGGCCCTGGAACACGGGCGTCCACCAACCGTGGGCCTCCTTGCCACTCACGCCGAAGCCCAGCGTGCCCAGGAACCCATTCCAGCCCATGTGCACGCCGACCGGCAGCGCCAGATGCCGCGTGCGCAGGTAGCACAGGCCCAGCATCCAGCCCGCCATGAAGGTGGTGATCATCGCCACCACGCGCGTGGGGACCTCCATCTCCGGGGTGAAGGGGTGGGCCAGGCAGAAGATGAGGGAGATGACCACCTGCGCCCAGCGTGTGCCCAGGCCCCGGATGGCGCGCTGGAAGAGATAGCCGTGGAACAGCGCCTCCTCGAAGAGGCCCACGCCCAGCATCACCCAGGCCAGCTTCACGACCGCGGTCACCTGGGCGTTCGCGGCGCGCTCCAGGTGGTAGCCACCGGCCACCCAGCCGCAGAGGGCCACGAGCCCCACCAGGACCACGCCAGCCACGGCCCCCACGCCGAACTCACGGCCCGCGCGCCGGTCCAGCGACATGCCGAGCGACGTCAGGGGCTGCTTTTCGAGATACAGGAAGTCGAGGCTCACGAGCAGCACGCCCAGGAAGCCGACGAAGGGGGGCGGCGCGAACGGCCTCACGGCGGCGGGCAGCAAGGTCTGGAGCCACATCAGGATGCCGGCCAGGACTGCGGACACCACGAGGAAGCCGGCGCCCTTCCAGCCATTGCGCAAGTGCCCTTCGCCATCCCGGAACACGGCCTTCATGATGAGGAACCTCGCAGCGTGGTTGCGCGCCCTGCCTACAGCCTACGCGCGACCCCCAGGAAGCATTGCCCCCGTTCGACACGGCGTGGCACAACCCGGCGCATGAGCACGGGGCCGAAGATGATCCGCCGGGGTGAGCTGTTCTGGTGCGAACCGGACGAGGCCCGGGGCTCCGTGCCGCCCATCGCCCACCCGTACCTCGTCATCCAGGACGACGTCTTCAACCGCTCCCGCATCCACACCGTCATCGTCTGCGCGCTCACCTCCAACCTGAAGAAGGCGAGCGAGCCCGGCAACGTGCTGCTCGAAGTGGGGGAGGGCGGCCTGGCGAAGCAGAGCGTCGTGGTCGTGTCGCAGGTGTCGTCGGTGGAGAAGTCGCGGCTCGGCGAGCGCATCGGGGCGCTCTCCGATGCACGGGTCGAGCAGGTCCTCGCGGGCCTGCGCTTCCAGCAGGCGTCCTTCTTCCGCGACTGAGCCCCAGGGCCCTGCGGTTCACCGCCCGCCCCGCCCCAGTCTGAACCTGTCCGACAGTCGGACAGGTTTCTCAGGCTCGGCTGGTGCGGGGGCTCCTTGCCGGAGGTGTCCAAACCTGTCGGACAGTTGAACCGGTTTGTCGGTTGCTCCGCCGACGGGGAGCCTCTGCAAGGTTCTCCTGTCTTCATCCGTCGGGGGCGGAATCCATGTCCGGACGCTTGTCGGGCGGTCTCCGCACCCCAGGCCAGGACGACCGCTCATTCACCCGCGCATTGGCTCAAGCCATCGCCGCGTTGGAGTCGGTGTCCTGAGCCGCCTCACGGAGGCGGAACGGGATTGCCCCAGGCCGCGGCGGAGATGCGCCACTGCCCGCCGGTGCGCACCAGGAGGAGATGGTCGATGAAGCGCACGCCTCCCACGCGGACCTCCAGCTTCGCGGCGGCCACGTTCCCCCGGACCTCCACCTTGAGGATGTTCCAGGGGCTCTCCCGGTCCTGGATGCCAGCCTCCGCGTTCGCCGCGTAGCGGGCCGCCGCCTCCGACAGCGTCCCCCACGCGAAGGGCACGCCTTCGACGTTCACGCGGTAGTAGAGGCAGTCCGGCGTATGGGATTGGTGCAGCAGCGCGTGACTGTAGAGCGCGTGCGCTTCGATCTTCGCGTCCAGCACCGCGCGAATCTCCTCCTGCGCGGATGCGGACCCGGTCGCGCGTTCTCCTGGCGCGAGCCGCTGGAACACCTTGCCCACGATGCGCCAGCCCACTGGCGTCTCCACCACGAGCAGCAGGTCGTCGAACGTGTGGTCCGGCCAGCGGGAGACCGCCTCCATCAACGCGAAGGGGCCCTCACGGTCGAGCACCGTCATCGCGCGTCCGGTCGCGGGCTGGGGCGCTTTCGCATCCAGCACCTGCCACCACTCCAGCTGCGTCCGCGTCCGCGGCGTTCCCTCCACCCCGTCCACCCAGTGCATGAGCACGTCCGGATGGAACGCGGACCGCAGCAGCCGGCTGGAGCCGGTGTCGGAGGCCTGGAAGTACGCCTGCACGGCCTCCTCGGGACTGGCGTGCAGGCGCGCAGCGGGAAGGGGGCCGGTCCGTGCACAGGCAGTGAGCAGCGCGAGCGTCACCAGCGGGAGGGTCTTCGCCATGCCCGGCAAGGTGCGCGTTCACGGGCAGGGACGCCAATTGATAGTGGCGCGGCGAATTCATAGAACGCTTCGATGGACTTCCCGGACCTCCCCTTCCTGCGCACGTTCGTGACCGTCTACGAATCCCGGGGCGTGACGGAGGCCGCGGCGCGCCTGCATCGCACCCAACCCACGGTGAGCTACCAGCTGCGCCGGCTGGAGGAGACGCTCGGGGCTCCGCTGTTCGAACGCCGGTCCGCGCGGCTCGTGCCCACGCCCGTGGCGGACCGGCTCTTCCGGTTCCTCGGAGGCTTCGCCCGGGACGTGCACGCGGTGTTGCAGGGCAGCGAGGAAGACCGCCCGCTGGAGATCGCCGCGGTGTCTGGCTTTGGCCGCTATGTGCTCTTCCCGCTGCTGCGGGAGTCCGAGTCCCTGCACCGGAGGCTGACGCTGCGCTACCCGCCAGCGGAGGAGGTCTTCCGTCAGGTGTTGGAGGGCCAGGTGGACGTGGGCTTCTCCTTCCGGAGCACGGTGCACCCCCGGCTCACGCTGACGCCTGTCTACGAGGAGCAGCTCGTGCTCGTCGCGGGGCGGACCTGGGCCCGGCGCCTGCGCGTGCAGGAGCACTTCCAGGACGTGCCGCTGGTGACCTACGACGAAGGGGACTACGTGGTGGGCCGGTGGCTGGGCCACCACTTCGGCCGGCGCCATCCCCACTGGTACAGCACCGCGCACTTCGAGGAGCTGGAGGAGGTGCTGGAGTGGGTGTCGCAAGGGCACGGCGTCGCCGTCGTGCCTGGCTTCTGCATCCCGAAGGGGCGGGGCCTGGGCGTGGTCAGCTGGGGCAAGCCCGCGCTGACCAACACGGTGCATGCCGTGCAACGCACCCAGGCCCCCGTGAGGCCGGTCGTCGCGGAGCTGCTGGAGCGGCTGCGCGACGGCCGTGGAGGCGCTTCCTGAAGCTCAGGCGGGCTGGGCGCTCGCCACGGAGTCCAGCTCCTTGAGCGCGTCATCCGGCAGCTTGAGCTCGGCCGCGGCCAGGTTCTCCTTCAGGTGCGCGACGGACGACGTGCCGGGGATGAGGAGGATGTTGGGCGAGCGGTGCAGCAGCCACGCCAGCGCGGTCTGCATGGGCGTCGCGTTCAGGCGTGTCGCCACGGCGGACAGCGTGGACGACTGAAGCGGGCTGAAGCCTCCCAGCGGGAAGAACGGCACGTAGGCGATGCGGTCGCGGGCGAGCGAATCGATGAGCGCGTCGTCCTGCCGGTGCGCCAGGTTGTAGTGGTTCTGCACGCAGACGATGTCCGCGATGCGCCGTCCTTCGGCGACCTGCCTGGGGGTGACGTTGCTCAGCCCGATGTGGCGCACCAGGCCCTGTCGCTGGAGGTCGGCGAGGACGGTGAGGGCCTCTTCGATGGGCCCCTCGGCGGGCCCGTGCGTGTCGAACATGAAGCGCAGGTTGACCACGTCCAGCACGTCCCGCCCCAGGTTGCGCAGGTTGTCGTGCACGGCCTGGGTCAGCTCCTCCTTCGAGAAGGCCGGGAGCCAGGAGCCGTCATTGCCGCGCCGGGCGCCAATCTTGGTGACGATGACGAGGCCGTCGGGGTAGGGCGTGAGCGCCTCGCGGATGAGCTGGTTGGTGACGTGCGGGCCGTAATAGTCGCTGGTGTCGATGTGGTTCACCCCGAGGGCCACGGCTTCGCGCAACACGGCCCGGGCGGCGTCCGGGTCCTTCGGCGGGCCGAAGACGCCGGGTCCCGCGAGCTGCATGGCCCCATAACCGAGGCGCTTCACGGGGCGGCCCCCGAGGGGGAAGGTGCTGGATGAATCGATACCGGGCATGCTCCATCTCCTTTTTGAGGTGCAGCATGCATAGCCACCGTGGACTTTCTGCATAACGGGGCACGACCCGTACAGGTTGTGCGGAGCGGCGAACAGTGAAGGTCGACCTGGGTGATTTGAACGCCTTCGTGGTGGTGGCGCGGGCCCGCAGCTTCCGCGAGGGGGCGCGCCTGAGTGGAAGCAGCGCGTCCTCGCTGAGCGACGCGGTCCGCCGGCTGGAGGAACGCCTGGGCGTCCGCCTGCTCAACCGCACGACGCGAAGTGTTGTCCCCACCGAAGCCGGAGAGGGGCTGCTGGAGCGCCTGGCGCCCGTGTTGACGGAGATGGAGGCCGCGCTCGACGTGGTGAACGGCTTCCGCAGCCGGCCCGCGGGCGTGTTGCGCCTCAACGTGCCCATCAGCGCGTCACGGCTGGTGCTGCCGCGCATCGTCCCGCCGTTCCTCGCCGCGTACCCCGACATCCACCTGGAGGTCATCACCGAGGACAGCTTCGTGGACGTCATCGCGGCCGGCTGTGACGCGGGCATCCGCTACGACGAGCGGCTGGAGCAGGACATGATCGCGGTGCCCATCGGGCCGCGCGTCCAGCGCCACGCCACCGCCGCGGCTCCGGCGTACCTGGAGCGGCATGGCCGGCCGGAACATCCCAAGGACCTGCTGCGGCATGCCTGCCTGCGCGGCCGTTTCGCGAGCGGCGCGATGACGCTCTGGGAGTTCGAGCGCGACGGCGAGGTGGTGACGGTCGAGCCCTCGGGACCGCTCATCGTGCGGGCGGGCGGAGGGACGGACCTCGCCGTTGACGCCGCGATCGCGGGCACCGGCATCGTGCACCTCTTCGAGGACTGGCTGCGTCCGCACCTGGACAGCGGCGCGCTGGTGCCCGTGCTCGAGCCCTGGTGGCAGCCCTTCCCGGGGCCGTTCCTCTACTACCCGGGGCGGCGCTTCGTGCCCGCGCCGCTCCGGGCGTTCATCGACTTCATCAAGGCCCCAGAGACCGGGACTTGAGGCCAGGGGGCATCAAGGCTCGGACAGGCTCACGGTGAAGCCCTTGGGGACGTTGGACTCGTCCAGCACGCGCATGAAGGCCTGGGCCGTCCACTCCACGTCGATCGTGCCGAGTTCCCCGACCGTGCCGGAGTCCGCGTCGGATTGGACGTCGACGTCGAAAACGGCCTGCACGGTCCACTCGCAGCCTTGACCCTCCGAGCATCGCTCGTCGAGGTACCTCACGCTCTCCACCGTCACGGCGACGTCGGGCTCCAGGACGCTTCTCCGGTCTTCCTGGAGGGCGTCTCCGTATAGGGAGCTGATCACCAGCGACGGCTGCGGCGTCGGGGTGGAGGCACCCGGCGTCCACTTCGCCTGGGCCTGGATACGCACCTCGCCTTCCACCGGATCCGACACCTTCTTCGCCGCGGAGGTCCGGACGACCAGGGTGCGCGTGACCCTGGGGGTGTCCGTCGTCAGGCGGAAGGACGCCCCGGTGTGGACCGGGGACGCCACGTCGTCCGACCGGGCCCGCGACGTGGCCACGACGCTGGCGCAGGCCATCAGCAGCACCACGCGGGATGCCCAGGTGCGGGTCGCGGTGGGGATTCGCTCGAAGACGGAGGGACGGACTCGACGCATGGCTTCCTCGGGCAGGCGTGAAGGGGCCGGGCGTACGGGGAACGCCGGGCGGCGCCAGACTGAGCAAGCTCAATGCCACACACCTCCAGAGGGAAGCGAGCCCCATGGCCCGCCTCTCGGTGTCTTCAACACGACATGCGTGTCATACCGCCTCAGCCGCGCAAGCGGTCCGCCAGGTCCTGCGCCAGGCCGCACATGGTGAGCGTGGGGTTCCACGAGCCCGAAGTGGGGAAGAGCGCGCCGCCCGTCACGTAGACGTTGTGGACGCCGTGCGGCCGGTAATCCAGATTGACCACCGACGTCGCCGGGTCCCTGCCCATCCACAGCGGCGAGGCCTCGTGCACGATGATGTTCAGGCGGATCTTCTTCCGGTCCGGCCGCTCCTGCTGCCAACGGCCGCCGTCGCCGCTCGCGTCGTCGACCCAGTACTCGACCTCCGGGCCCTCGCAGCCGGCTTGCCCGGCCATGACGTCGATGGCCTGATACGTCGCCTCGTCGAGCACGTCCCACAGGTGGCGGTCCTCCACGCCGGGCTGGAGCTGGAGGGTGATGTTGGTGGCGGGGTCGGTGCCGCCGTTCATGCGGATCCAGTTGTCGGGGTTCTTCTCGCTCACCTCACCCAGGGTCGCGCAGACGAACACGACGTAATCCTCGGAGCCCTTCAGCTGCGCCATCGACGCGACGGCCGCCGCGTCCGGGGCCTCGTGGGCGATGGTGCTCTGGTCGGCCTCCGGGTTCGCGGAGGCGAAGGCGCTGGTCTGCACGTGGTACTGCAAGCCATTGGGCGCCTTGCCGTCCAGGTAGGTGGCGCCAATCTCCAGCGCGGACAGGTCCTTGAACGCCGAGCGCTTCACGCGCGCCGTGATGTGAGACATGAAGTGGCCGGTGTAACGCTTGCCAATGTTCGGCAGGGCCTCCTTGAAGGAGTTCATCAGCAGCGTCGCGGGCGGGATGGTCCCCATCGCCAGCACGACCTTCGCCGAGCTCACCGCCAGCGGACCGCGGCTGGTCTCCAGCGCGGTGACCGTCCCATGGCCGTCATGCACCAGGCGGTCCACGACGCAGTGGTCGACGATGGTCAGGGCCTGTCCCTTGCCCTGGGCCGCCAGCGCCTTCTGCGATTGCTGCAGGTCCAGCAGCGTGCCGACGGTGGAGTACTTGTAGAACTTGACCCCCTTCCAGGGCGTATGGCCCACGGCGATGGGCGCCGGGAACGCGTTCTCCGCCGAGGGTACGGAGCGCTTGAAGTTCTCCCGGAGGTTCACATCGATTTGATGTTGGAGGCTGCCGTAGACGCCATCGTGGACCCGGTCCATCGGGGTGACGTGCAGGAACGCGCGGGCGCGGTCCCAGAAGCCCGGCTGGAGCGTGACGTCGATCAGCTCCTGCGGCCAGTCGCGCATCAGGTCGGGAGTCGGGGCGGGGCACCAGGCGCTCCAGTAGGTGGAGCGCCCGCCCAGCACGGGGATGTAGCCGGCCTGGAAGAACTCCAGCTCCGTGGTCGCCATCCGCGTCGTGCGCGTCCACGGGTAGGTGGTGGGCGGTGAGCCCGTCGCTGCCTGGAAGGCGAGCGGCAGCATCTGGTAGTGCGTGGGCAGCCAGAATCCGCCCCGCTCCAGCACCAGGATGCGTGCGTTGGGATTGTGCTTCAGCGTCTGCTCGATGAAGGCCACGCCGGTGGGCCCGGTGCCAATCACGATGAAGTCATACGCGGACGACTGGATGCTGCTCCAGTCGTTCGGCGTGGCGAAGAACGCCTGTCCGGCGATCTGATCCGCGCTGGCCTCCTGCGGACCCGGGACGGGATAGCCGAGCGAGATGCCCTTCGGGATGTTGCGGGAGCCAGCGAAGAACTTCTTGTAATTGGCGGCCATGGGGACCTCGACAAGCAATGGGGCTGGAGGTGCTTGCCATTGGATGTGCAGGGGCCGTGCCGCGACAGTTCCTGCGAGGAGGGCGCACGCGTGCGGGGGGAGGGCCCGCGTCGCTTCAGGAAGCGCTGGCGTCTTACGGGGACGCAGGGTCGGGCACTTCCCCCAGGGCCGCGGCCAGCTCCGCGCGGTCCGCGAGCGCCTGTTCCCGTTCCTTCTCCGTCCCCGCGTCCGGCTTCTTCAGCGCGGCATCCAGGACCTTCGCGGCGGCGGCGTCATCGCCCTTGAAGTCGCGCAGGCGGCGGGCCGTCTTGAGCGCCTTGCCGAGGATGGAGGTCGGTGTGTTCTCGTCATCGCCATAGCCGCTGGGTTCATCACGGCGGATGAACATCAGCGCATTGCCGGAGGGGTCGGTGAGGGTGAAGCGCGTCTGCCCCTTCCGCATGCGGGTCATTCGGGGAAGGCCCCGGACGGGAGCCCGGCCATAGGCCTTCTTCAGCGCGGCGAGGAAGCGCGCGTGCAGTTCCTCCACTTCGTTCACGATGATCAGACAACTGCTGAAGGCCTTCAGGGGATCCAATCCCTTCAGGCCGAAGAAGTGGAGCTGGGCCCCCTCCCGCTGGGTCGCCGCGTAGGGGTTGGGTGAGCGTTGTTGGTACGTCACCTCGAATCCGAGCAGCGCGTAGAACTCAAGTGTGGGCGCGAGCTCCACGCAGGGAAGCAGGGGGATGCTGGTGTCACTTTTCATGGGAGCCCTCCGCTTCGGTCAGGTCCTCTTCGAGCCGCAGGCGCGCTTCGCGGACGCCCTCGACCGCCGCGGCGAGGAGCGCCGGAGGCAGGCTCGCGCCCATCCGGTCCGCCCACGCGGCATGTGCCTGCTCGACCTTGCGCAAGGCTCGGCGCCCGGAGGCCGTGAGGGCGACGCACTTCGCCCGCTGGTGATGCGGGTTGTCGACGAACTCCACGAACCCGTCGCTCGCGAGCGCGTCCGCCGTCTGCTGCACGCTCTGCCGCGCGAGCCCCATCGTGCGCGCCACGGCCGCGACGGTGGCGGGGCCATGGTCGATGACGCCCAGCACCTGCCACCGGGCGCTCGTCAGTCCGGCAGGTGCACTCAGCCGGTCTCCGGCCTGGAGCAGCAACCCGTTCAACTGGAACACCTCCAGGACCAGGGCACTGAAAGTCTCTGCTTTCGGGGTCAACGGTGGCATTGGCAGGAACCTGTCAAGATGACAGGTTCATGTCAATTCTCAGGGTCGCTTGTCGTGCGGGGGGCCTTCGGCGACGCTGCCCGCGTCTCCTTCCCCCAGAGGCTTCATGAAGGCACTGCGAACCCCGAGCGTCCTCGCCGCGTTGCTGCTGCTGTCCCCTGGCTGCACCACGTCCCGCCCCGCGGAGCGGGCGGAAGCGCAGGCCGCCGCGCCCACGGAGTCATCCGCGCAGGTGGCGCTGCGCGGCTTCGTGGACGCGTACTTCGAGGAGCACTTCCGCCGCTCGCCGATGTCCGCGACGTCCGCGGGCATGCACACGTATGACGGTGAGTTGCGAGGCTTCCGGCCCGAGGAGCGGGCGTCGCACCTGGCGTTCCTGAAGGACCGGCTCGCGGCGCTGCCCCAGGCGGTGGACCGGGCTTCGCTGCCGCCCGGTGACCGGGCGGACTACGACATCCTGGAGAACCACTTCCGCGCGCGCATCCTGGACCTGGAGACGGTGCGCTCCTGGGAGCGCAACCCGAACGCCTACCTGGGGTTCGCGTCCAACGCCGTGTACCAGCTCATCAACCGCGACTTCGCGCCGCTGGAGGAGCGGATGCGCTCGGCGGTGAAGCGCATGGCGGTGGTGCCGGAGGTCTTCGCGGTGGCGCCGGCGAACCTGAAGAACCCGCCGAAGCTGTGGACGGAGATTGCCCTGGAGCAGGTGAAGGGCACGCGCTCGCTCTATGCCCAGACGCTGCCGCAGGCCTTCGCGCCGGTGCAGGACGCCGCGCTCCAGGAGGACTTCAAGCGGGCGCAGGCGCGGTGCCTGGAGGCCATTGATGGCTACATCCGCTTCCTGAAGGACGATCTGCTGGCCCGCTCGAATGGAGAGTTCGCCATTGGCGAGGAGACGTACCGCCAGAAGCTCCAGTACGAGGAAGGCGTCACGGAGAGCATCGACTCGCTGCTGGCCTGGGGACGCGAGGAGATGAAGCGCACGCAGGACCAGTTCCGCGAGGTGGCGGGGCGGATTGCCCCGGGCAAGGCGCCCATGGACGTGTACCGCGAGCTGGGCAAGGAGCACCCGGCTGGCGCGGAGCTGGTGTCCACCACGACGGCGACGCTGGAGGACATCCGCCAGTTCCTCATCGACCGCCGCATCATCACGGTGCCCAGCGAGGTGCGCGCGAAGGTGGCGGAGACGCCGGTGTTCAGCCGCGCGCTGTCGTTCGCGAGCATGAGCACGCCCGGCCCGTTCGAGACGAAGGCGACGGAGGCGTACTACTACGTGACGCCGCCGGACCCGGCGTGGAGCGCGGAGCAGGCGACGCAGCACATGAGCTTCTACAACCGCTACGCGCTGCCCATCGTCTCCATCCACGAGGCGTACCCGGGGCACTACGTGCAGTTCCTCTGGACCAATCGCATCCAGTCCAAGGTCCGCCGGCTGCTGGGCTCCGGCTCGTTCAGCGAAGGCTGGGGCCTCTACACGGAGCAGATGATGCTGGACGAGGGCTACGGCGGCACGGGCCCGCAGGCGGACAAGTTGCGGCTGAACCAGTTGGCGCTCTATCTCCAGCGGCTGGCGCGCTACGTGGCGGGTCTGTCATTGCACACGCGCGGGATGACGTACGACCAGGCCGTGAGCCTCTTCGAGAAGGAGGCCTACATGACGCGCATCAACGCGGAGCGCGAGGCCCGCCGAGGCACGTCCGACCCGACGTACCTGGTGTACGCGCTGGGCAAGAAGATGCTGATGGAGCTGCGCGAGGACGCGAAGGTGAAGTGGGGCAAGGACTTCACCCTCCAGCGCTTCCACGACGCCGTGGTCTCCCACGGCTACCCGCCCGTGCCCATCGCGCGCCAGTTGCTGCTTGGCGAGGACACGGCGCCTTCCGCGTCCCGGTAGGGTGTGGGAAATGTTTGATCCGGAGCCGCCCCACCCGTCACCGGGTGAGGCGGCCCGTTGTCTCAGACCGGACTACGGCACGTCCGGGAAGAACGGAGTGACGTAGTTGGGTGATGCGGACGACGCGCACACCTTGGCTCCAGCGGCGGGGGAGAAGGTGCAGATGCCCGTGAGGCATTGCGAGTTCTCGCGGCAGGTGAAGGTCGCCGGGATGTTCTGCGCCTGCTTGGGATACGCGGGGGTCGGCAGGCACCAGAGCCGGTCCCCGCTCCAGTTGCCGCCGCAGCGCTGCGTGGCGCACTCGTAGTCGATGCTGCAGTACTCCCAGTTCGCCTTCTTCGGCAGCGTCGCCGGGTTGGCCTGCACCGTGGTCGCGGCGGTCGCCGTGAAGTGCCGCGTCGTGTACGCGTCGTGGAAGGACATGATGGAGTCCGCCACGGTGTCGTGCGGGAGCGTGAAGGTGTGTCCCAGTTCGTGCGCCACCGTGCCGTGCCAGAACTCCTGGGTACACCACCAGTTGCCCGCGCACTTGGGCAGCTCCAGCAGCGACTCCAGGCCCACGATGGCCAGACCGCGTCCATCCGTGTAGCCATTGGCCCCGGCCCAGCCCAGCAGGTCCCGGCCCATCACCAGCGCGATCCGGTGCGCTCCGCCTGTGTATGCCCAGGGGTTCCAGCCGAACTGGCCTTGAATCTCTCCCGGGATGTCGTTCCAGACGTTGTTGTTGGTCAGGTAGTACGAAGCGGTCTGGGCCCC
This sequence comes from Corallococcus sp. CA054B, assembly GCF_003611625.1. Taxonomy (NCBI): domain Bacteria; kingdom Pseudomonadati; phylum Myxococcota; class Myxococcia; order Myxococcales; family Myxococcaceae; genus Corallococcus; species Corallococcus sp. CA054B. The sequence continues at coordinate 20,862 of NZ_RAVY01000061.1, read as the reverse complement.
CTGCATGACCTGGATGGGAGCCCAGTTCACGTTGCGGTTCGGCAGCTCCCGCTCATACCAGCGCCGGACGTTGGAGAGCGCCTGCCGCACCGTGTTCAGCTCCACCGTGCTGAGGGCCTGGCTGCCGGCGGGAATGAGCACGATGGGGACGACCTGGGACGTCACGGCTTGCGCCGTCACCTGTCGCGCCGCCACGACCCGGTCCGTGCCCTCCGGTGGCGCCAGCTGACGGCAGTCCTCGAGCGTCGCCTCCTGTTCCATGCCGACGAGGTCCTGGCTCGCACCGCAGCCCAGCCAGCACGCCGCCAATCCCAGAATCCATCCGCGAAGGCTTCGTTTCATTTCGTTTCCCCCTTGTGAAAGGCGTCACCAAGCGAAAACTAATTAAGTCCGTTTTTCAAGTAAGACGGACCTGGATGCGTCACCTTTCTACCGGGAGCCGACGGCTACGGGGCGGGGATGAACTTGAACTCCGCGATGACGATCTCCGCCTCCTGCCCGTTCTTGGGTGCACGTCCCTGGAAGAGCCAGAAGTTCATGTGGACGGGCAGGGGGTTCTGGGGAATGCGCTGGACGTAATCCGGCGGATTGAAGAGCCAGCTGGCCATCTGATTGGCGTTGCCATCCTGGTGGCCATGCAACGCCTGGAAGAAGACCTGCGTCGACGACCACTGGAAGCGGTGGGTGGAGTAGGTCCCCCCCAGGCTGATGGAGTAGGCCTGATGGGAGTAGGGGACACCCGTCACCGCGGGGTACACGGCCCAGTTGCCCATCTGCGGCTGACTGCCGCCCCACTTCGCGAACTCGATATCGATTTCATTCGTGGCGTCCGGGCCCACGTCGGGACGCGTGTAGTTGAACAGGCCCAGGACCACGTTGTCGTCGAAGAGGTCCGGCCGGCCAATCACCTTGAACTGGTAGGTGCCATACCCCAGCCGCTGCTGCGGCATGTAGACCTCCGCCGTCGTCCAGCGTCCATCGCGCCACGCAATCTTCAGGTGGAGGTGGCCGTTCGCATCCACCCAGGCGTTGCGGTCATCCCACGTATTGGGCCCCGGCCCCCCCTGACCGCTGCGCACCTCCCATTGATAGCCTGAGAAGGAGACGCTCTTCGCCTCCGCGAGCGGAGCGAAGGCAATGCTGGAGACGAGAGCGATACCGAAGACCTGTGCGCCGCGCATGGATGCCCCCACTTCGAAAAGGGTTCCAACAAGAAACACTTTTCAGCATATCCTGGTATTCCAGGGAGTGAAAGTCCATGGAGCCTGTGAGGCTGCCGGGCTTCTGGGCGTGAAGGCGGCGGGAATCAAACCCAGCATCCCTGCGCAGCGCCGGCTATGCCCCCGAGCGCGGCCCGGGCGTCGGATCATAGATGCCGATGGCGCCCGCGTTGCCGCGCATGAAGGCATCCAGCTCGGCGGGCGTGACCTCGAGGGGCGTGCGGACCGCGGCCGCCGGATCGCACACGATGAAGTTGCCCTCCGGCGTCATGCCCACCACCGCGACCAGGTGCTCCTGGGCACCGCCACCTTGCGCCCACGTGTCGCTCTTGACCACCGGGTCGGTATTCTCGGAGCCCTGCGCGGGCGCCTCGACGAAGTTCCCGGAGATGACCACCGACATTCCTGACTCGATGGCCTCCTTGATGCTCTCCGAGTTCGCGTCCACCTTCGCCCAGCTTCCGCGCGCGGCCGTCACCGCGTTCTTCACGTCCTGGAAGCCGGTGTATTGAGAGTTCTCCGTCGTCAGCGAGTACTCCGTCCCTCCCTGGGGGTTGGTCGTCACGCCGTCGCTGTTGGTGTCGGTCAGGCGATTGCCCCAGTAGCGCACGGCCTGCACGTCCGCTCCGGCAGTGCCGTTGTGCGTAATGCCAGGGATGGAGGGGATTTCGAGCCCCTGCTTGAGAAACGCCATGAGCGTGGCGGTGGGGCCGCAGTTGGCGTTACGGCCATCGCCTCCCACCTGCGTCTCCGCGTCGAACTGATTGACGTAGATGCCCTGGTACGCGTCCGCGGCGTCCGACTGGTTGCGACTGGCCCGATACGTCTTGGTATCGGCCTCGGTCATCTCCGCGGTGTGGCTCATGCGGACCCAGCCCTGCTTCTGCCTGTTGGCATCCTGGACGTAGACGAAGTCGCCCCGGACCGCGGGGCCATTGTCCGGCGGCGTGGCGACTTGCAGCTTCGTTCCCTTGTAGAAGAGGACGCTCTGCCCGGATTCCGCGCTCGGCCCCGGACGCAGGTAGACGTTCTCCGGGGAGGAGACGATCAGCCACTCCCCCGGGGCCATGTTCTGATCTCCCTGCACGTTCGGCGTCGGCGTCAGGTCGACCGGCGGCCGCTGCACGACGACAGGAGGCGGATTCAGCACGACTTTGGGCGAGGTGCCGCGCTCGAACGAGGACACGGCGAAGTTCGCGACGGCCTTGGCGGCGGGTTGGAGCGGCGGTGCGACCCCCTTCTCCACGGCGGCGTTCGCGACGGTGCGCAGCACAGGTCCCAGGGCACGGCGGATTCCATCAGAAAACATGTGTCACTTCCCCCTCTACACGGCGCGACAGCGCCGTGCGGATGGGGAGATGAAAGCGCTGGGGGGCCCCGGCCGGCGAGTTAAATGGGATTAATTCGGGCCCCATCCCGGGGCATCCCCGCGCCCGCTTCCATGATGAAGCGGGCGCGGGGGCCGGCGGCTACTTCTCCTGCGTGACCTTGTTGTCCGTGCCGGTGCGGCTGACCTTCGGCTTCGACTTGCCGTGGCCGCGCTTCCAGGTGACGGAGTTGGAGGCCCCCGTCACGGAGATGGCACCGGTGGCCTCCACCTTCACCTTGTTGTCGGTGCCGTTCACCGTGACGCTCTTGCACTCACCGGTCAGCGTCACGGTGTTGGCGTTGCCGGTGATCTCCACCGTGCTGCCCGGCGCACAGGCGTGGGTCGCAGTCTCGTCATTGCCGGTGATGTCGATGTTGCCCGACGCCTCCTGCGCGACGGCCGTCATCGGCCCGAAGGCACATGCCGCCATCATGAACACTGCCGTGCCGAACTTCTTGTTCATCCGTTTGTCCCCCGACGAGTGGTGCCGGCCTGATGCCGCACGGCCCCCATCTACGTGACGGGCGACGAAAGATTCAACACGTCAGGGCGCGCAGCCCGGATCCGCGGGGCTCCAGGTGTACTGGGAGTCCAGCGTCAGCTTCTGTTCCACCACGGGGCCACTCATTCCGCGCGCGGTGAGGAGGAAGGTCTGCTCCGGCGCCGTGCCTGAGACCTCGGCGCGGTAGATGAAGCGGCAGCCTCCAATCCACGTGTCATCGGGCACCGGCGCCCGGGAGCCGTCGAGGCAGGGCTCCGGAAGGAAGCCCACCTGGGAGGCGCTCTCCGAGTAGCGGTCCTTCTCTCCGAAGTACGACTTCTGCGCCGTGAAGAGCGACTTCAGGTTGAAGACGCCCTCGCACAGCGGGGCGGGCAGGGGCGTTCCCTCCGGCCTGCGCACGCCATGGCAGTCCTCGAGGACGAGCTCCGAGGGCCACACGCGCACGAGCTTCCCGTCCGCGTACCCATGCGTCATGGAGTACGTGAGCCCTTCGGCGAGTCCGCCCACGCCCACCGCGCGCACGCTGAAGGTGCTGTCGTCGGGCATCGAGCCGGCCACCGAGACCGCATAGCGGAAGTGGCAACCCGCGAGCCAGGTGGCGTCCGGCGCGGGCACGCGGCTGCCATCCGCGCACGCCGCCGGGGTGGGGAGTCGGGTGACGTCCGGGGTCCAGGTGTCCTTCTCCCCGAAGTACTCCTGCTGGCCCACCAACAGCCCGCTGAGGCCCAGGAGCGCCTCGCACCGCAGCCGCTCGCGCAGCTCCTGCTCGGTGGTGCTCCGCGAGGGCGCGGGTGTGCTGACCTTGACCGGAGCAGGCTCGGCCCGCGTGGGCGCGGGGGGCTTCTCCTGACGCTCACAACCGCCCAGCACGACGAGCGCCGGGACGAGGCAGGTGATCCGGAATGAGAGGCTTCGCACGCAGGGCTCCTGGGTTCGCAACTCCAGGCGTCCATCATGGCGCTTTTCGCGCTTTCAGAAGAGCCCTTCCTCCGCGGGAGGGTCTCCGCGCGCCTTGTCCTCGCGGCTGAGCGTCCTCCGCGCTCCCGCCTTCGCTCGAAGGGGAGAGGTGAGCCAGATGAGGCGAGTCCCCGCCGGGTACCACTTCTTCTGGGCCGACGTCCGGATCTCATAGGGGCCTGCTTCCGAGCCGTGGGAGATGAGCAGGGGATCCGCGCCGCCCTGGATGACCAACGACACATGCTTGCCCTGCCAGAGGCAGAGGTCCCCGGGCTGGACCTGGGACAACGGAATGTGAAGCATGTGGGCTTCCAGCGTGCCGGTGTATCCCGCGCCGCTGTAACGGTTGCCATTGGGGTCGGGAGCGCCCGCCCACTTGTAGCAAAGCGTCACGAAGCCCGAGCAGTCGATGTCGAGCGGCAGCTTGTGGCGCAGCCGGATGCCATCAATCGGGCGGATCTGCGCGTAGTGGATCTGGTCCTGGTTGGCGGCACCCCACAGGCCCTCCGCGACGATCTTCTCGCGAAGCCCTGTTGGGGTCGGGGGCGTCTCCGCGTCATCCAGGGTCGCGCCCAAGGCCTTGAACGCCGCGCGCGTCTTCGGGCCATAGACGCCAATGGCATCCACGCCGTGCGCCTTCTGGAACTTCTTGAGCGAGCCTTCCGTCTGGGCACCGAAGGTGCCAGGGCCCGTGTCCACCTGCGCCTGGGTCATGTGGCCCAGCTTCACCAGCGCGGTCTGGAGTTGCCTCACGCCCGTACCACTCGAGCCGCGCTCCAGGTCCACCGCGGGCAGCGTGTAGCCCTTCAACGGGAGGCTCGGCGCCTCTGCCCGGCTGTAGCCGGCGGGGGCCTTCCGCTTGCGAGCCTTGCCTGTCCTTGCCCGGGACGTCTGTGTCTTCCTTCGCATGCGGCCTCCTGCCGGCAACATGCGAATCGGCTCGGGGAGGCGCCAGAAGCGGGAGCCTCCTTCCGAGGCGCGCCTTGCTTCCTAGCGCGCGCGCTGCAAATGAATCATCGCCTCGTCCAGCAGCGCGGCCACGCCCCGGCGCACCACGTGCACGACCTTGCGGTGATGCGAGGACGCCAGGTGCGTGTAGTGGGTGGACACCTTGTGGTGCAGCTCCGTGGCGCCCCACACCAGCACCAGGTCCGCCCACTCCAGGTCGCTCTTCGCGCGGTCCGCCGTGCGGCGCTCCGTGCCGTCCACCATGCGCAGGGAGATGGGGCCGCTCAGCTTCGCCTCCAGTTCCTCACGCACCGCGGGCGAGCCGCCCACCACCACCACGCGCTGGACACCGCGCTGATGGCACATCTCCAGGAACGCCACCTCCGCGCGCCGGTTGGCGGAACCGCCGCATCGAGCGCAGTGGCTCCGGGGCTCGACACGCAAAGGCTCCCGGCCGCTCGCCGACGCCACCTGGATGCAGCCGGGATCCGCGCACACCTGGAAGAAGCGCTCGGACAACACCTCGGCCGCTCGCAGGAGCTTGGGCTCGCTCATCCGCGCCTTGCCCGGCCGCGTGAGGCCTGCCTCCTCCAATACGCCCCTCGCCCGCGCACGCGCGTCCATCAGCGTGACGCCCCGCTCCGCCAACCACCCGTCGATGTCCCTGTCCGCGCTCATCGCTTCGCCATCGGGGCAGGAGTAGCGGCGAACAGCTCCGATTGCATCGGGACGGGCCCGGAGGGCTGCGCCAGTCCGAGCGCCTCGCGCACCGGACCGAAGCTCCGGCGGTGGATGGGCAGCACGCCCAAGGCCTGGATGGCCTGCACATGCTGCGCGGTGGGGTAGCCCTTGTGCGCCGCCAGGCCGTAGCCGGGATATTGCGCATCCAACTGGGCCATCAGCCGGTCGCGCGTCGTCTTCGCCAGCACGGACGCCGCCGCGATGCTCAGCGACAGCGAGTCCCCCTTGATGATGCCGCGCTGAGGAGCCGGGCACTGGGGAATCGTGCGCGCGTCCACCAGCACGTAGTCCGGCGTCAGCCCCAGCCCCTCCACCGCGCGCCGCATGGCCAGCAGGCCCGCGTGGTAGATGTTGAGCTGATCAATCTCCTCCACCTCCGCCCGGCCCACCGCCCACGCCACCACGTCGCGCTTGAGCGCTTCCGCCAGCGCCTCGCGCTTGTCCGGGTCCAGGATCTTCTTCGAGTCGTCCAGCCCCTTGAGCTTGTAACCCCGGGGCAGGATGGCCGCCGCCGCGACGACGGGGCCCGCGAGCGGCGCCATGCCCGCCTCGTCCACGCCCGCGACCTTCAGCAGGCCCTGCTCCCACAGCTCCGTCTCGAACTTCAGCAGGTGCCGCAGCCGCTGCCCCTCCGCCCGGTTCTTCTCCTGACGCGAGCGCAACTTGCGCGCGAGCGTCTGCGCGCCCTGACGGGGATCTGCTTCCAGCGCTTCCAGCAGCCCCTGTGGGATGGGCTGCGCCTGGGTGACGAACCGCCCGGTCAGCTCGGTGACCGAGCATTCGAGCAGCGCCTGCACACTCTCTGCGGACATGGGGGACCTTCGGGATTGCCTACCCGGCGGGTAGCGCGGTTGCACGGCTTACTGGAGTGGGGGAGCACCAGTGCCGCGACAACACGCCCGCTCGCACGCCGTCAGGCCAGACGGGCGTGCGGCAAGGCCGTGGGAGAGCCGGACCGACGCGGACGCGCGCATGCGGGTTTGACGCATGGCGTAAGTGGTACCGCGCACAGGTGGGTGTGCACAACCGCCCCACGGCCTGAAGCGGCGGATTTTCCGCGCCCGCCGGCCCTCACTGGCGGGTCTTCCGGCTCAATCCTGGAGCTTGAGCGTCACCGTGTCGGGAACAGGCGTGCAGTGACACGCGTCACAGGTCCACTCCACGCGCTCCGCGCGCGTCACGTGCGAGCCCGCCGTGGCCACCACGCGGATGGGGCTGGGCGCGAGCGTTTCGTTGATGGCCGTGGTGATGCCCCGGTCATCCGTCACGCCGGTGATGCTGACGTTGCTCTCCAGGTTGGTGGCCGTCACGGACGCGCCCTGGATGTACGCGCCGTCCGACGACATCACCTCCACGCGCAGCGACCTCGGCTCCGCGCAGGTGTCCTCGTGCCGGTTCGCGCTGGGGGCATCATCACAGCCCGTCACCAGCACGCTCGCGAGGAGCCCCAACCAACCATACCGCTTCCACTTCGTCCCCATCCCCACGCCCCCAACCCGTCCCATGCACGGAATCTGGTACCGGGGGACGGGGGCTGCAATGCGTGGCTCAAGCGGCGGGCGGCAGCCGCGCATGGGCAAAACGTGCGGCCTCCGTGTCCGGATAACGATGCACGATGTACCGGTAGATCTCCTCCGCGCGCACTGTGTTTCCCAACTTCTCCCCCTGCACGCGCGCCAGCAGCACCAGCGCGCGGGGCGCGGTGGGTTCATCCGGCGCCGTGTCCGCCGCGGCTTCCAACGCTTTGACCGACAATGGGAAATCTCCTTCCACTGCCGCGGCCTGGCCAATGAACAGATGGTGTGAAGGCAAAAGCTTCAGGCGGGGCAGAACGTGGAGCGCGCCATACAGCGCGAGCGCCTTCGCCACGTCGCGCGCCGCCACCGCCGCGCCCAGCTCGGCCACCCGCGCTTCGACTCCGGCGGCGTCGGGCACCGGAGCCTCGGGCACCGGGGACTCGCGCAGGGGCACGGGCGCGCGCTGGGGCGCGGTGTCACCCAGCGTGGGCTCCAGGAAGTCTCGCGCGGGCAGGTAGCCCATCGCGTCCCCGTGCACGTACAGCACGAGCCCCAGCAGGCTCGCGGTGGCGAAGGGCACCAGGCACGTGAGCGCCTCCGCGAGCCATCCGGAGACGAAGGGCACGGGCAGGTAGAAGACCCATGCCGCGGCCAGGTGCATCCCGGCGTGGACGAACGCCAGCAGCACGAACACGCCCGTCACCCACCCCGCGTCGCCCCCCACCGTCCGCAGACACCTGAGCGTGCGCAAGGGATTCAAGGCGGCGAACACCGACTGCGACGTGGCGGCCAGCAGCAGCGCCCAGGGCATCCACAGGAGCCCCAGTCCGGCGAGCCCCCAGAAGAGCAGGTCCCCGCGCACGACGGGCTCCCACAGGGTCTGCTGCAGGAGCATGACCCGCCCGATGTTGTCGAACGCGGAGGCGGAGGGCAGCAGGTGCCAGGCGCGAGCGAGCGCGGGCGCGAAGACGCCCACGGTGACGCCCAGGCCGCGCAGGCCCGGCACGATGTTGTCCTGGACGAGGCTGGTGAAGCCGGGGCTCTCCGGATCCGCGTCGCCCCGCGCAGTGCCGCGCACCAGCGCGAAGAACGCGGACCAGAAGATGCCCAGCCCGAGCGCCATGGGCAGCACCACGAGGATGCGCACGCCCATCCCGAACACGCGCAGCACGGTCAGCATCAGGCTGACGGCCAGGAGCGTCTGAAGGCCCGGGACGGTGAAGGGAAAGCGCAGCGCGCCCAGCAGGCGGGTCCGGAGGGCGCGCTGGGAGCGGTGGCGCAAGAGCACGTTCGCCGTGCCCCCGCACCGGCCGCACACGGTGTACTCCACCGTGCCCATGCGCCGGGTCTCCACGCACGCGGGGCACAGCAGGGCCTCGCAGTGCTCGCAGCGCCAGCCGGCGGCGGCGCCCGGGTGTCCGGCGCAGGAAGGAGGGGCAGGGAGGGAAGGGGCCATACGGCCCGTGAGCCTATGCCGGGCCGGGAGTCTCGTCCCAGGGGGCTCCGAGCCACGCCTGGAACGCGGCCTTCTGCGCGTCCGTGGGGCGCTCCACGCGCTGCAGCCACGCGGCGTCCGCGGGCTTCTGACCCAGGACGACCGGCACCTCCATCAGGCGGTCGCGGCGGAACAGCGTCACCCGCACGGTGTCGCCGGGGCGCTTGTCCTCGCAGCGGGCGATGAGCCCCGCGCCGTCCACGCGCCAGCCGTCCAGCGCCACCACGTCGTCCTCCGGATACAGGCCCGCGTCCAGCGCGGGCGTGCCCTCCGGGACGGTGGACAGCGTCGAGGAGCCGCGCACGGTGACGCCCAGCCAGCCCTTGGGCCTGGGCTCACCCTTGAGGCGTGGCGGCGTGCCGCCCTTGTCGTTGGGGGCCTCCCGCACGCGGAAGGACACCTCCAGCCCCACGTGCGCGAAGACGCCATAGTCCAGGTCCTCCGTGGAGCGCACCGCCCGGTCGAAGAAGGGCGTCAGGTCCACGCCCGCGACCTCGCTCGCGGCCCGCTCCACGCCATCCTCGGGGACGCCGGAGCCGTCGCCATGGCGTTGCCACAGCAACCGCATGACATCATCCAGACACTTCGCGTCGCGGGTGGCGCGGCGCACCTCCAGGTCCAGCAGCGCGCACACCACCTCCCCCTTCAGGTAGTAGGAGATGGCGCTGTTGGTGGAGTGCTCGTCCGGGCGGTAGTGCTTCACCCAGCTGACGAGCGACGCCTCCGTGAGCGTCTGCACGCGGCGGCCCGGCGTGGAGTGCAGCAGGGAGAAGGTCTCCCCCAGCCGGGCCAGGTAGCGCGTGGGGGACATCAGGCCCGCGCGGCGCACGAAGAGGTTGTCGTAGTAGGCGGTGCCGCCCTCGAAGGCCCACAGGAGCGTGGTGTAGTTCTCCTGCGAGTAGTCGAACGGCACCAGCGCGCGCGGCTTCACCCGCTTGATGTTCCACAGGTGGAAGTACTCGTGCGCCACCAGGGTGAGGAAGTCCTCCCAGCCCCGGTGCGAGGCCAGGCCCGTGCGCGGAAAGAGCAGCGCGGTGGAGGCCTGGTGCTCCAGGCCGCCGCGGCCCTTGTCGGTGAGGTAGACGAGGAACAGGTAGCGCTTGAGCGGCAGGCCTTCGTACATGCGCGCCTGGGCCTCGCAGACGCGCTGCATGTCCGCGCACAGCCGGTCCGCGTCCGGCACGCTGTCGCCCCACACCACCACTTCGTGCGGCACGCCCGCGACGGTGAAGGTGAGCGGCGTGTGCGGGCCCACCTCGAAGGGGCTGTCCACGAGCGTGTCGTAGTCCGGCGCGTGGAAGGTGGCCCCTTCCGAGTCCAGCGCGCAGAACGTGCGCCAGCCCTGCGGCGCGTCCACGGTGACGTGGTGGGGCAGGGTGCGCGTTTCTTCCGTGTAGAGGAACACGGTGGCGCCGTTGAAGTAGGCGTGGCTGCCGTCCAGGTGGCTGGTGCGCACGGACAGCTCGTTCGCGTAGACGCGGTAGCACAGGGTGACGGCCTGTCCCCTCGCGTCCACGCGCCAGGTGCGCTTGTCCACGCGGCGCACCGGCAGGGGCTGGCCGTCCGGGCCCCGCGCGGTGACGTCCTGCACCTGGCGGGCGTACTCGCGCACCAGGTAGCTGCCCGGCGTCCACACCGGCATCACCGCGTCGAGCAGGTCAGGCCCGGCGGGGAAGCTCGCCTCCACCTCGAACAGATGCGCATGCGGGCGGGGCATGGCGACGCGGTAGTGGACGGCGAGCGACATGGACGGAGGGCCTTTCTCTATGGGGGGACCGCGGGGTTACTTCGCCTTGACGAGCACGGCGCCGAAGAAGCCGTCGGTGCCGTGGGTGTGCGGGGCCAGACGCAGGTACGGGCCGGGGCCGAGCTTCGCGCCCAGCTCCGCGCCCAGCACCTCCGCCACGGGGCGCACGCTGAAGTCGGGGTGCTTGGAGAGGAAGTCCTCCACCACGTCCTCGTTCTCCTCGCGCAGCACGCTGCACGTGCCGTAGATGAGCCGGCCGCCGGGCTTCACCAGCATGGCGAAGCGCGCGAGCAGGGCCTTCTGCCGGCCCACGTGCATCTCCAGGTCCTCCGGCGAGAGGCGGTAGCGCGCGTCCGGCTTGCGGCGGAAGGTGCCGGTGCCGCTGCACGGCGCGTCCACCAGCACGCGGTCCGCCTGACCCTTCAGGGGCGTGAGCGCGGCGTCCGCGTCCGGGCCTTCATGCGGGATGAGCTGCGTGCGCACGTTGTGCACGCCGGCGCGGCGCGCGCGCTTGCGCAGGTCCTCCATGCGGCCTTCGTCCACGTCCAGCGCGTGCAGGTCGCCGCGGTTCTTCATCTGCGCGGCCAACTGCAGCGTCTTGCCGCCCGCGCCCGCGCACGCGTCCACCACGCGGGTGGGCGGCGCGTCCACGAGCATGCCCAGCAGCTGGCTGCCCTCGTCTTGAATCTCGAACCCTCCGTCCTTGAAGTCCTGGAGGGAGAAGAGGTTGAGCCGCGTCTCCATGACGAGGCCGAAGGGGGACAGCGCGGTGGGCTTCGTGGACTCCACGTCCTCCGCGGCCAGGCGCTCCTGGAGCTGGGCGCGGTCGCCCTTGAGCGTGTTGGCGCGGACGATGAGCGGGGCGCGCTCGTTCATGGCCTCGGCGGCTCTCGCGGCGTCCTTGCCGAAGACGGCCTTGAAGCGGTCCGCGAGGAAGTCCGGCAGCGACGCGGCGATGGGGAAGCGCTTCGCTTCCGGCAGGGCGTCCAGCTCCGCGGCGGCGTCCGGCAGGCGGTCGAGCACGGACACGTCCGGGCCGGTGAGCCCGCTGGAGCGCGCGACGTAGGTGGGGTCCTCGCCGTGGAGGATGCGGGACGCGGCGAGCCGCATGACGTCCTGGCGGGTGGCGTCCAGCGCGTCGAACTTCCGGTGCGACTTCTCCAGGAGGAAGTCCACGGTGCGCTGGCGGCGCAGGAGGGCATAGACGCGCTCGGCCACGGCGCGGCGCTCGGTGGAGTACAGGGCCGTCTTGCGGCGCAGCACGAACTCCAGGGCGCGGTCGGACAGGCGGTTCTCGCGGCGCACGCCGCCATAGGCCTCCAGACACGCCTGGAGGACCAGGTCCTCGCGCAGGGGCCGGTTGGGGTTGGGGCGCGCGCGTTCATGCTGGGCGCGGCTCATCTTCGGTTTGTCGGCGCGTCCACCGGCGTCCTTGCGCTTCTTCGGCGCGCCAGGGCGGGACGTGCGGGGCCCGCCGGACTTGGGGGCGCCACTGCGGGAAGGTCCAGGCTTACGAGTCGTGGCCATGTCGCATGGGGCCTTTGCATCCCCGGGTGACGTTGACAAGCAGGGAACGCAAAAGACGCCCCCGGAATGCCCTGGAAGGGCCGTCCGGAGGCGTCTGGGAGCCGCTTCAGGCCCTTCCGGGCCTTGGGCCTCCGGGGCTCAGCGGTCGCGGCGCCGGCGGCGCACGAGCCCGGCCACGAGGGCCGCGGCGGCGGGAATCAGGGCGGCGGACGGGCCGGCGGCGCAGCCACCGCCCCCGTTCGAGTCATCCCCATCACCTGGCGTGACGCCCGGCGTCGTGGGCGTGGCGGGGAGGTCGGGGCGAGGGTCGGGGTCGGACGGCGTGGTGCCGGGGTCCTCATCCGCGCCGGTGCCGGGGTCCTCGCCCGTGCCGGGGTCGGTGGTGCCGTTGGCCGTCACGGTGACCACGGAGGTAGCCGTCAGCGGGGCGGCGCCCTGGACAGAGGCCGTGGCCGTCACGGTGTAGGTGCCGGCCCGGGCGAAGACGTGCTGGACCTGGGTGCCTTCCGCGGTGCCGCCGTCACCGAAGTCCCAGGTGACGGTGGCGCCGGACTGGGAGGCCGTCGCGGTGAACGAGGCCGTGTGGGGCGCGGCGCCGCTGGCGCTGTTCACGGCGACGTTCAGCGTGCCCTGGGGCTGCTCGGGCTGCGCGGGCAGCGTCTTGGAGAGGGTGAACGAGTCCAGCGTGCCGCCGTCCGTCTTCACGAGCTTCGCGGTGAGGTTGCCCTCCACGACCTCGACGTCGAGGAAGCCGTGGGCCGCGTTGTCGCGGATGGCGCTCCAGGACGGGCGCGACGTGGCGAACTCGCGCAGGGTGGCGCCGCCGCCGCCGACGACGAGGTAGGGGATGCCCGTCTCGTTCTTGCCGGCCTCGGCGTCACCGCGCATGGGCTTGCTGCGCTCGTAGTCGTGGTCATGACCGGTGAGGACCAGGTCCACGCCGTACTTCTCGAACAGCGGGCCGAACTGGCGGCGCATGGTGAGCTGCGAGCCGTGCTCTCCGCTGGACCAGGACGGGTGGTGGAAGAAGACGACCTTCCACGGCTGCGTGGTGGCGGCCAGGTCCTTCTCCACGAACGCCTTCTGCGCGGCGAGCGTGCACTTGGACGCGGACGCCAGGCCCACGGCGCAGTTCGAGTCGATGGACACGAAGTGCACGTGCCCCCAGTCGAACGAGTAGTAGCGCTCCGAGCCCTCCGCGTTGTTGGTGGGCAGGTAGAGGTTGTCCAGGTAGGGCTGGGCCTCCTTGGTCACGTACTCGTGATTGCCGGGCGTGGCGAACATGGGCACCTGCGAGAGCAGGGCGGCCATGGGGGTGAAGAGGTTGGTCTGGAACTCGGTCTCGGTGCCGGACGCGTAGGCGTTGTCACCCAGGGCAACGAAGAGCTCCGGCTTGTTGGCGAGCATGGAGGCGGCGACCTTCTTCTGATCGCTGCCACCGGTGCCGAAGTCGCCCACCGCGGCGAAGTGCACGCGCCGCGTGCCGGGCACGGGGGCGGTGGTGAAGGTCTTTGCCTGGGTCGTCTCACCGCAGCCGTCCACGGAGTACGTATAGGAGGTGGCGGGAGACAGGCCGGTGAGGACCACGGCGTGGATCTTCGCGGTGGCGGTCGACTTCGCCGTCTGGCTGGTGTTGCCCGCGCCGTAGCGCACCTGGGCGCTGGAGCAGTTCGACGACAGCCGGAACGCCACGGTGGCGGTGTCGGGGCCCACCTTCTGGAGGTAGGGATCACGCGGCAGGGCGAGCGCGTCACACGAGGCAAAGCCCCCGACAAAAAGGGCAGCCAGGGCAGTGAGCGAAAGAAACTTCGTCCGGTCCATGAATCCTCCGGCCCGAGACATTCGGGACGGGGGCGCAACCGTTCATCGTTCAACGATCATCCGGGAATCAGACATCCGGGGGTAGGCAGGGGAGCGGGCGCCCGGTGAGGTGGAAAGGCAGACGAACGGGCCTGCGTCGCATGTTTCAGGGAAGGCGGAACAGGGCGGCGCCTTGCGGCGTCCGGAGGCTGCGTTACCCCTGAATCCATGACCGAAGTCCACTCCCAGACCCGAGAGTACACCCTGCCAGCCGGGTGCCCCGTGTGCGAGTCGGACCTGCCGGTGCGGGTCACCGCGACCGGTCCGAACGCGGTCTGTACGCACTGCGGCTGGATGGGGCGCCCGTTCATCACGGTGACGTACGACGGCCTGCGCGTGTCGTACGATGACGCCGCGCGGGCTTGAGGGCCGGCGCGTCGACACGCCCGCGCCCGATGCGACTCAAGACCTACGATGAGCTCACGTGGGAGGCCGAGCAGGTCTTCCTCCACGACGTGCCCTTCACAGGGTCCGTCTACGTAGAGTCCAGCTCAGGCATCCCCATCGAGGAAACCTTCTACGTCGATGGCTTGCGGCAAGGCCCCGAGCGCGGCTGGCACGAGTCCGGGCTGCTCGCGGAGGAGGTCTTCTACTGGCGCAACCGGTGGCACGGGACCTCCCGTGCCTGGCTCGTTGACGGCACGATGATTGAAGATTGTGTCTACGCCTACGGCGTCTGTGTGGTGGAGCGGCGCTGGAGCCACTCGGGGCAGCTGAAGAAGGACTGGCGCGCCTCACCGGATGACCCGGCCTTCGATTTGAACGCCAGGATTCGGGCGGCGTTTGGCGACGGGCCTCCTATCGACTGGTGAAGCGCGCACCCTGTGCTTGCGCAACCGGATTACCAGGGACGGAGCGGCACGGAGGATACCGGAGCTGTTCGTCGGATAGACTCAGGCCGAACCTTCCGGAGGACAGATGTCGGCGACGCGGGTGGAGCAGACCGTCTGTGGGGATTGTGGCCGAGCGGTCGATCTGAGATTGGGGCTCAAGGGTGGTCAGCCCGGAAAGCCATTCCCGTGACAGCACAGGTCCAAGACGTTCTCGTGTTCGAGCAGCGGCCCATGGCGCTGATGTCCGTCCAGGGAACAGGCTTGTTTGATCCCAGGCAGCAGGGGCTGGAGCCTCGCAGCATCTCGACCGCGTACTAGCGGGGATTCGATTGTCTGTATCGGGTCGACCAGCAGCAGTTGCTGCTCGACACGTTCTGCATCGGCCTGAATCCGCTGGATCGACTGAAGGTCAAATACGGGAAGGGGAAGGCTCTCCAGGGACATCGGCCCCACCTCAGCAAGGATGACTCGTTCCTGGCTGTATACGAGCAGTTCGGCTGGCACGTTCCATTTACCGGAGGACTGGTGGTGGCGCGTGGCTACATTCAAGGGCTGGCATCTCGAGCAAAGGCCTTCATGAGCTATGCCTATTCGCCCATCTGGATGTTCAGCGTGGTGCATGAGCTCCACTTCGTGGACGGCCAGCGGACCGAATCATTTGATTGCTCCAGTGCCATGGAGACCCTCCGGCACCGCATTGAAGCGGAACCTGATTTGGACAAGCACGGGGTTCATCTGGCCCTGGTGAATACCTTCCGCAAGCCCTATTCCGACCTCCAGTGGTGATCCGAGCCTTCGAGGAGAGCGTATTTCACTGAAGAAGTAATCGCGCTCGTTAAAGAGCCCGGGCCAGCGCGTTCCTCGCGCCAACCCGGGCTTCAATCCCATCCAGATGAAACAGCGGCCTACGGCTTCTTCACGTCGTAGGACACCAGCTCCTCCAGGCGTTGCCCGTCCTCGCGGACCTTGCCCACGCCGGGGACCAGCCAGTAGATGCGCTGCTTCTCCTCCTTCACCTCGCCGCTCTTGTTCAGCTTGTCGCGCTGGACCTTGATGGCGTTGGTGAACGTGCCCGCGGGCGTCGTCACCGTGACGTCCTTCTCCAGCACCTTCCAGACGTACTTCGGGTCCTTGCCCTCCGTCCCGCCCGCCGCGTAGGTGATCAGCTCACGCACCTGATCCTGGTGCTCCCAGGGCACGGAGGCCGGCGTCGCCGCCAGGGACTTCATCATCGCCGGAGACCAGGTCGTCGCCTTGGTGGCCAGACCGTCCGTGATGTCCTCCTCACGCAGGCGCACCACCAGGCCGTTCGTCAGCTCCAACTGCCAGGAGTTCTCCTCGTAGACCGTGCCGGACTTCGTGCGGTCCTGCCGGCTGTGCACCTTCACGGCGGTCATCGTCGTGCCCGGCACCGTCTCCGGGCCCTGCACCGTCACCACCTTGTCGAAGACGCCTTCCTCGTCATCCGTGATGCGGTAGGTCCACGTGGTGCCCGTGGTCAGCGGCCAGAGCGTCGTCAGCTCCTCCTGCTGATCCGGCTTCGTGCCGCCGCCCTTGTCCGGGTCCACCGCGTTGCCCGGCAGGTCCACCGTGCCGTCCGCGTTCGTCGTGGGCGCGCCCGGATCATTCCCCGTCGGCAGGCTGCTCCCACCGCCACCACAGGCGGCGAACGCTCCGCACGCCGCGAACAGCACCGCCAGTTTCCTGAACTTCATGACATCTCCTCCCGCGCGCCCTTCGCGCTCACCGCCGTCCACCGCAGGCCCCGCAGGGGCGCCCCTTCCGTCCGTCCCAACGCCGCCGCCAGGCTTCCCGGCTCCGGCTCCTCCACTTCCAGCTCCACGCGCCGCGCGGAGAAATCCATCGCGCAGCTCTTCACCATCACGTTGCGCTCACCCAGCGCCGCCCTCAGCGTGGCCTCCGCCCGCACCAGGTCATCCGCCTGCGCGGACACCACCAGCCGCTGCTTCGCTTCCTTCGCCGCCACGGCCTTCTTCTCGAACAGGTCCAGCACGAAGAGCAGCACCGCCACGAACCCCGTGCCCACGCACGCCAGCACCAGGTTCCCGTGGCCGCACGCCATGCCCAGGCCAATCACCAGGAACAGGATGGCCGCGTCGCGCGGGTCCTTCAGCCCGGAACGGAACCGCACGAACCCGCCCAGGCCCACCAGGCCAAACGCCTTCGCCACGCTGTTGCCAATCACCGCGGTAATCACCGCCGCCGCCGCGCAGAGGAGGATCTGCGCCTGCACCATCTCCACCTTCGGCAGCGGCTTGCCCAGCACCACCCGCCAGGGCCGCGACGACAGCACCGCGCCAATCAGCGCCGACGCCACCAGCCGGGGGAGGATGGCCCCCATCGACAGCGCCTGCAGCTCCTGCTCCACGTCCTGGAACAGCGCTCCGAACGGACCCTCCATGGGCGTCATGCCTCCTGCCGCCCGGCGTCCACTCCCGGCGTCTCCGCCAGGGCCCGCGCCGGCCGCTGCGCCTGCTCCAGCGCCCGGGCGTGCGCCACCACCGCGTACGCGTTGCGCAGCACCGGCAGCTTCCCGGCCTGCTCCACCAGGATGCGATCCAGCAGCGCCCGCGTCTCCGCCACCAGCGGCAGCCCGCGCATCGACGACACCACCGTCGCAGGCCACCGGCGCGCCGCGGAGGCCCTCAGCTTCCACGCGGCCGGCGAGTCCATCCCGTCCACGGAGTCCAGCGCCTCCTTGGTGGACTGCGCGCCCCGCTCACGCATCGCCCAGGCCCGCGGCGTGTCCACGCCGGTCAGCGAACGCAGCACCAGCTTCAGCGCTCCCTTCTCCAACTGCTCACGCAGGCCCACCGCCACCGGCGTCTCCAGCCCCGTGGTGCTCTTCAGCACCGCCAGCCGGTCGTGCGGAATCAGCGCCTCGCGCAGCGCCTCCGCGCGCTCCGTGCTCAGGCCGCCCAGGCTGCGCGCCACCTCCGAGTACAGCTTGCGCTGCATGCCCGCCTCGCGGACCACCCAGGACTCCTCGCCGTCCACGCCGGCCAGGCCCAGCAGCACCGCCGCCAGGTGCCCGTCCTTCAGGCCCCGCTCGCGCAGCGCCCACGCCTCCGGCGAGTCCTGGCGCTTGAGCCCCTCCAGCACCGCCGCCGGCGCCTGCGCGTACAGCCGCTGCCGCAGCGCGTGCGAGCGCGCCGACGTCACGAACCCCAGGCCCTCCGCCACGTCCACCGGCACGCTCGCCGACAGCACGTCGCGCAGCGTCCACGCCGTGTCGTCATCCAGTCCGTTCAGGCTGCGCGCCACCAGGCCCGGCAGCCGCTCCGCGTACGCCAGCCGGCGCTGGTGCGCGGGCAGGCCCGGGATGCCGTTGAGCAGCCACGCCGCCAGCTGCGGCTCGCGCGCCTCCAGGCTGTCCACCGCCTGGAAGAAGCGCTCCTCCACGTCGTCCACGGACACCGCGCCCGGCGTGGGCGGGGGAGGGGCGGGGACCAGCCGCTGCACCGGCTGCTCACGGCCCTCCAGCCGCGCGACCACGGCCTCCACCAGGCGCTGCTCCAGCACGCGCAGCGGCTGATCATTGTTCTCCAGGATGATCCACCGCGCCGGATCCTTCCGGGCCTGGGCCAGGAACGCCTCGCGCACGCGCACCGCCAGCCCCGCGCCGACCAGGCCCTTGCGGCTGTCCGCGTCGTTCACCTTGCCGCTCTGCACCTTGCCCAGCCGCTTGCGCAGCCGCGCCAGGTCCGGGTCCACGTCCACCAGGATGACCAGGTCCGGCCACAGCCCCTGCGACGCCAGCTCGCAGGAAGGCAGGAGCTGCTCCTCCTTCAGGCCCCGCCCGCCGCCCGTCAGCGCCAGCTGCGAGTAGAGGTAGCGGTCGGTGATGCACACCTCGCCCCGCTTCAGCGCGGGCGCGATGACCTCTTCCAGCTGCTGCGCGTCGCGGGCCAGGTTCAGGAAGAACTCGGCGCGCGAGCCCATCTCCAGGAGCCGCGCGTCGCGCGTCAGGTCGCGGATGCGCCGCGCGGTGGGCGACTGCAGCTCGCCCCCCTCGCGCGCGTGCGCGACCTTGTAGCCCAGCCGCTTCAGCCGGGACGCGAGCAGGTTGGACAGCGTCGTCTTGCCGCTGCCGTCAATGCCTTCGAAATCGATGAACACGGTGCCCTAACCCCCTACGACCCCAACGCCACCTGATGTGAAGGCATGCACCCGCGCCATGCCCTCCGCGAACTTGCTGTACGCCGTCGCGCCCCCCGGATTGAGGGCCGCCAGCCACTCGGGCAGCGCCGCCCCGAGGTGCTTCACCTCCACCACCACCCGCGAGTCCTCCCACACGGGCAGCCCCAGCCGCTCCACCGTCAGCGCCACGGGCGACAGGGCCAGCTCCGGCGAGACGGCGTGGAAGCCGATGTCCCGGTCCACCGTCACGCGCCACTCCTGCGACACCTGGTACACGTGCCGCCGGTACGTCACCGCCAGCACCGGCGACAGGCTGCCCCCCGCGATGAGCGGCAGCAGGCTCACGCCGCCCTTGAGGGCCCGGCCCAGCTCCGTGCGCGGCACCCACACGCGCCGCTTCTGCGTGAGCCCGCGGTGTTCGCGCTTCACCTCCAGCACCACGCGCTCGCGGCCCGCGGCGCCCACGTCCGGCGAGTACTCCTTCGTCCTCACCTTGAGGCAGTCGTCCGGCGTGAGCAGCGCGCGCCGCGCCAGCGGATGGCCCGGCTTGTCGAAGTACACCGACACGATGCGCGTGGGCGGCGGCAGGTAGCCCCCCAGCTCCTGCGACAGCCTCGCGCAGACCGCCTTGGCGTCCGGGGCCTCCAGCACGCGCTTGAACTCACGCCGCAGCTTCGTCACTTCGCCTTCAGCGAACGAGATCATCTCCAGGTGTCTCCTCAACGGAAGCGGGTGGCGAGCTGCACCGACAGCTCGAGCGCGGGCACCACGTCCCCCGGCCGGAGCGCACGCTCCGCCTGGACCTGCGCCTTGAACGAATCCGCCAACAACACGTTGAAGCCCCCCGTCACCGAATGCCCTTCCGCCTGGATGCCACCCTGCAATTGCAGCGCCTCCGCCCCCACCACCGGTTGCACAGCCCACCCCTCGCGGCCCACCGGCACCGTCCAGTAGGCCAGCACCGACTGCGACTGGAACGGCCCCAGCGCCAGCCGGCCCACCGCGGCCTCGCCCGTCACCGACAGACCCCAGAGGCTCAGCTCCGCATCCGCCGCCGTCGCGTACTGCTTCGTCCCGTCAATCACCTGCGTCAGGTACGTGCTCGTGCCCAGCGTGAGGAACTTGAATGGACGGATGCTCAGCCGCGCGGAGCCGTCCTCGCTCAGCCGCTTCCCGGTCGCGTCCTCGCCGCCCTCGAAGAGGCCCGCGGAGAACTTCAGGCCCCACGCCTCCTTGAGGCGCAGCTCGCCCATCACGCCCAGGCGACGGCCGCCCAGCGCGTTCGTGTCCGTGAGGTAGTCCTCCACCAGGCCGCGCTCCTGGATGGGCAGCCGCCACGCCGACTCCTGCGAGCGCTGGAGGAAGGGCGACTTGAAGCGGCCCGCGTACAGCCGCAGGCGCTTGCCGTCGTCCGCCAGCCGCACGAACGCGTCCTTGAGAATCGTCTTGGAGGCGAGATCCGCGCTCACCTCCGCCTCCAGGTTGGACAGCGACGCGGCCACGCCCACGCGCGCGGACTCGATGCCCAGGTCGCGCTCGTACTTCTGGCGCTCGTCCGCGGCGGCCCGCGCGAACACGCGGCCGAACACGCGGATCCGCTGCTGGGGCCCGCCCTTGTCGTCCACCTTGTCCGCTTCGTCCGGCGCCTCGCCCAGCGTGTCCGCCTTGGGGCCCGTGTCCTTCTTCTTCTTCTTGCCCGGCACCGCCGCGTCCGGCACCGGCGCGCCCGGCTCCGTCACCTGCTCCGGCGCACCCATGACGGGGCCCTGCGCGCCGCCAGGCATCGCCTGCGCCACCGCGCCTGCCAGCGCGTCACCCGTCCCGTCCCCCGGCTTCGCCGCGTCGTCGTCCCCGGACACCTCGAGCGGCCGGTCCACTCCCTCCGCCGCGTCCTCGTCCGGTTCCGGCGCCGCGCCCGCGACCGCCGGCAGGCCCAGGAGGACCGCGACGATCAGCCCGCGCCGCCACCCCTTCTCCTCCAGCCC